>DATJCP010000172.1:0-10151 GCA_035514715.1 Candidimonas sp. | reverse complement strand
GACTTACCGCAGCCCGAGGGGCCTACAAGCACTGCAAACTCGCCATCTTTGATGGCTATGCTTACGCCACGAATGACTTGTGTGCTTCCAAAGTATTTCTGCACCTCGCGAATCTGCACTGATGCCATGCTTGGTTCCTTTTGCCCGGAGCGGCGGTTAGCTATCTTCGATGGCTTGCTTTCCTGTTACAACGACATATGAGGGGCGGCCCGTGAGCGCCCAGTCAATCAGGTTTTGCGCGGCTTTGCGCCGTAGTTCTTTTTCGGCCACCGTCGAGTAAAAAGCGGCATGGGGCGACAGCAATACACGCGGGTGCTGCACAATGCGTGAATCGACGGCGGGCGGCTCGTGAGGCAGCACATCTAGTGCAGCGCCGTCCAGGCGGCCGCCGTCAAGAGTTTCCAGCAAGGCGTCGATATCGACTACCGGGCCGCGTGCCGTATTGACTAATACGCTGCCTGGTTTCATTAATTGCAGCATTTGCTTGCCGACTATGTTGCGTGTTTCATCGTTCAGCGGTACATGAAGCGATATGGCATCGGCGCGCGAAAAGAGTTCTTCCATACTAACGCGTTCTACATAGGCTGGGAAGTCCCCATCCAGCAGGTAGGGGTCGCAGGCGATGACGTGTTTGAAGCTATTGCGGGCAATATGCGCCATGCGCTTGCCTATGCGCCCCAGGCCCAGTATGCCGACTGTCATGTCGGATACGCGGCGCATGGGGCCGGCCGACGAAAAGTGCCATTGGCCGGCCTTGACGTCGCGGTCGTAGAAGGTGATGTGCCGCAATAAGGACAGCATCATGGCAAAAGCATGGGTGGCGACTTCGCCTACGCCATAGTCGGGCGAGTTGCCAACCCAAACGCCGTGCGCCTTGGCATCGGTGGTATTGATGGTGTCGAAGCCGGCGCCGTAGCGGCTGACTACACGTATTTCGGGACGAGCTGCGAATACGGCGGCGTTGATCGGCGCATACTGCACCAGCAGGCCTTGGCATCCGGCGGCCGCGGCGATGACGTCCGCTTCGGTACGGCATTGTGCCGTGACGACTTCGATACCTGCATCGCGGTACAGGGATTGTTCCAGTTCAAGATCGGGGAAATCGTAATCGGTGATCAAGATTTTCATGGGTGCTGTTTGCTTCTTTTGGGTCACTCGGGGTCCTTTACACGGCGGGTTGATTTTGTTGTGGATGACTACATGGTCGGGCCCAGCACCCAGGGCGCGAACTCGTCTTCGCCAAATCCGTATTCTTCGCTTTTGGTCTGTTGTCCTGACGCGATCTCAATGATGCGCTGGAAAATCTGTTCGCCCTTTTGTTGCACTGTCGCGGTACCGTCAAGGATTTCGCCGCAGTTGATATCCATGTCTTCACTCATGTGGTGATACATGCGGGAATTGGTTGCCAGCTTTAGCGATGGCGTTGGCTTGCAACCGTATACCGATCCGCGACCAGTGGTAAAACAGATCACATTGGCGCCGCCTGCGACTTGGCCCGTGGCCGATACGGGGTCGTAGCCGGGGGTGTCCATGAACACCAGGCCGTGGGACGTTACTGTTTGCGCATATTCGACGACATCGGACAAGTTGCTGGCGCCGGCTTTGGCGACCGCACCCAGGGATTTTTCAAGAATGGTGGTCAGCCCGCCTGCTTTATTGCCAGGGGAGGGGTTGTTGTTCATTTCCCCGCCCAGGCGCTCGGTGTACTCTTCCCACCAATGAATGCGGTCGACCAGCTTTTGCCCTACCTCAGGTGACACAGCACGGCGCGTCAACAAATGTTCGGCACCGTAGATTTCCGGTGTTTCGCTAAGTATGGCTGTGCCGCCATGCTGGACCAGCAAATCCATGGCTGCGCCTAATGCCGGGTTGGCGGTAATGCCGGAATATCCGTCGGAGCCCCCGCACTGCAGGCCTACGGTAAGGTGGCTTACCGGTACGGGCTGGCGTGTGGCCTGGTTGGCGATGGGCAGCAATTCTTTTACGAGCGCTATGCCTTGCTCTATGGTTTTGCGCGTGCCGCCGATATCCTGGATGGTCATGACGCGCAGGCCGTTGGATTCATTCAGGCCTTCGGCGCCCAGCAGCGACGAAACCTGATTCGATTCGCAGCCCAGCCCTATGAACAGTACGGCAGCGAAGTTGGGATGACGGATATAGCCGGCGGTGACGCGCCGCAGCACATCGATGCCTTCCCCCGCGCTGGCCATGCCGCAGCCGGTTTTATGCGTAATCGAGACGACCCCGTCGACGTTAGGAAAGTCGGCCAGGGCATCGCCGCGGAAGGTCTCGGCAATTTGGCGGCATACAGTTGCCGAACAGTTGACGCTGCTGATGATGCCGATGTAGTTGCGCGTGGCGACGCGGCCATCGGCCCGCACTATGCCCTGGAATGTCTTGGCGGTGTCTGGTTTTTGCGTGGGCCGCACGTCGGCACAGAATGCGTAGTCGCGCACGAAATCGTGCATGGCCAGGTTGTGCAGATGGATATGCTGGCCGGGTGCGATATCGCGGGTGGCAAAGCCGATGATCTGGTTGTAGCGGCGTACGGGCTCGCCCGTGGGGATGGCCCTGGCCGCCATTTTGTGGCCTGCGGGTATGGCTTCCGACGAGGCAATGTGCTGATCGGGAAAGGCGGTGCCCGGCTTGATATCGCGAGTGGCGATCAGTACATCGTCGTTGGGGGTCAAGCGTAGTACGGCAGGTTCCTGGTCGCGGCGGGTGATGGAATCGACTGCTATGGCTATTTCTTGTGTCACTGTGAGTTCCTGTGAAGGGTACCTTGTTCGGCTGTTTTTCTGCTCTATTGAAAGGCTGGATATGCTCAATGCAGTCTATTACACTAGACTAAACAGGTAAAGTGGTATTACCAATCTATGACCCTGGTATTTACCCCAGGGCCAATTTTCCTAAGCCCTTGTACGGTAAGCACAGTATGTATTTGCGCGTGCCGCCGTGTCGGTTTTTATCTTGACAAGTTATAGGGGCTATGGAAATCTAGCGCTATTGGTAAGGCCAATTTACCAAATTCAATTCGCAGGTTTTCTAAAAAAAGCGCCGATGGCGCAGTAGCAGGCCCTCGACCGATTTATTGAAAGTAAACCGGCGGGATGGTGTGCAATTCCAGGAGAGTAAAGGTGGCAGAGCGTAATCATTACAATTTTTCAGGGCGACATGCCGTAGTAACAGGTGGGGCGGCAGGTATCGGCCTGGCTATTGCACACCGACTGGTTGAAGGCGGAGCCACAGTCAGTCTGTGGGATCGCGATTCAGACATGTTGCAGGAAGCCTTGAAAACCTTCGGCCAGAACAAGCCGCATACGGTGACGGTCGACGTCAAGCAGGAAGACTCCATCGATCAGGCTTGCAAGGCAAGCCTGCAGGTTGCTGGGAAAATAGATGTACTGGTGACTAGCGCAGGCATTACCGGCCCCAATACCACTGTGTGGGATTACCCGGTGGCCGATTGGGACGAAGTGATGAGCGTTAATTTGCGTGGCCCGTTTCTGTGTTGCCGTGCCGTCGTGCCGTACATGCGCGAAAAAGGGTATGGACGTATCGTCAACATTGCATCGATTGCCGGAAAGGAAGGCAATCCGAATGCATCGGCCTATAGCGCTTCCAAGGCTGGCGTCATTGCCCTGACCAAATCCCTGGGCAAGGAGCTTGCGCAAACCGGGATCGGCGTCAATTGCGTTACCCCTGCCGCGGTGCGTACCGGTATTTTTGCGCAAATGACGCAGCAGCATATTGATTTCATGCTGTCCAAAATTCCAATGAACCGTTTCGGCACGACTGATGAAATCGCTGCGCTGGTCGCCTGGCTCAGTTCGGAAGAGTGCTCTTTTTCGACTGGGGCGGTATTCGATGTTTCCGGCGGAAGGGCTACATACTAATGACGACACAACGATATTCGGTTTCAGAATTAAACCGTTGCGCTACCGAACTGCTTGTTGCTGCCGGAATGGCTGCCGATTTGGCAACCGTGGTTGCGGAAACCCTGGTCGAAGGCGACTTATTGGGGCACGATACCCATGGGTTGGCCTTGTTGGCACCCTATATAAAAGAAATCGAAAACGGCACCATGACACTGTCTGGTTCACCGGAACTCATATCCGACCGGGGGGCTTCGCTATTGTGGGATGGCCGGCGTTTGCCCGGGCCGTGGCTTGTTCGGCAGGGGCTTGACACTCTGGTGCCGCGCGCCCGGGAATTCGGCAGCGCTACGCTGGTCATACGGCGCAGCCATCATATCGCGTGCCTGGCTGCTTACTTGTTGCGGGCCACAGAGCAAGGCTTGATGCTGGTGTTGGCCAGTTCCGACCCAGCGGTGGCTAGCGTCGCACCGCACGGCGGAACACGTGCCGCTTTTACGCCGGACCCGATTGCCGCTGGCATTCCTACTTCCGGCACGCCATTCCTGGTCGATATTTCTTCTTCCATCGTTACCAATGGCATGAGCTCCCGTCTGCACAAGGCAGGCAAACTGTTCGATCAGGAATGCATGCTGGATGCCGATGGGCGGCCAAGCCGCGATCCTGCTGTACTTGCTAGTAACCCGCCCGGTACCATCATGCCACTGGGCGGCATGCAGTCGGGGCACAAAGGGTTCGGGCTGGCGCTGGTGGTAGAGGCCTTGACAGGCGGCTTGGCCGGCCATGGCCGTGCCGATCCGCCGCTGGGCTGGGGCGCCACCGTTTTCATGACACTCTATGATCCAGAGGCTTTTGCCGGCACGGGCGAATTCACGCGCCAGACCGATTGGATTGCTGATACATGCAGAACCAATCCACCTCGTCCTGGTGTAAGCGCGGTACGTATGCCAGGCGATCGCGGCATGGCCGCCAGGCAAGAGCAAATGGATCTGGGCGTGGCCTTGCATCCTACGATTCCGCCCATGCTCCAGGATTGCGCCGCGCGGTACGGCATTGCCTTCCCGCAGGCAATCGGTGGTTAAATGTAGGCCCTTGCAGCAACCTATCAGCGGTGTGTATACCTAATGCCTATCAAGGTTATCGAACCACAGCGGCTTTATCGGCAGATCAGCGAGCAATTGAGCTCGCTGATCCAGGCCGGTGAGTTCCCAGTGGGATCTCGCCTTCCTTCCGAGCGCGACTTGTCAGTGCAATTGGGTGTCAGCAGACCCTCATTGCGCGAAGCGCTTATCGCCCTTGAAGTACAAGGGTATGTCGAAGTGCGCATGGGGTCGGGTATTTACGTGTGCGAACCGCCGCCGCCAACTAGGGCAAGCCCGGATCTTTCGGGTGAAGAGGGCCCTTTGGAATTGATACGTGCGCGGATATTGCTGGAAGGCGAAGTGGCGGCGACTGCGGCCAAGTCGGCGCGCAAGCGCCACTTTGACGCAATCGAAGAAGCGATAGACATGATGGAAGCGGATGCCCGCGCCGGCATCAAGCCGCTAGAGGCAGATCGTCTGTTTCATGTCCGCATTGCCGAAGCTACCGGCAATAGTGTGCTGGTGGATGTGGTCAAGCGTTTGTTCGATTTTCGACTGGGGCCTTTGTTCAACCAGTTGGACCGCCATTTCGAAACCAACGATGTTTGGCAGGATGCGATACGCGAGCACAGGGAAATATTGCAGGCGTTGCGCAGCAAGAATCCCGACTTGGCCCGCGCAGCCATGCAGCATCATATGGGTATTGCATTCAAGCGACTGACTTCCAGTCTTGTCGATGCGAAGGGGCGGGGGAAACGCTCCCCAACGCCCTGATTCACATACCTTCGTTTGCCTAGAAGACGTTCAGGTCTGGCAGCCACAGAGATATTGCGGGCACGTAGGTAACCAACACCAGGAAGGACAGCAATAGCAGTAGCCATGGGGAGGCCGCTCGTATGACCTGGCCTATGGACATCTTGGTAATGCCCGCCGTAACGAACAGGTTCAGCCCTATCGGCGGCGTAACCATGCCGATCTCGAGGTTGACCACAAAGATAATACCCAGGTGCACCGGGTCTATGCCCAGTTTCATGGCAATAGGAAACAGAATGGGCGCCAGGATCAGGATGATGCCGGTGGGCTCCATGAACATGCCTGCGATCAGCAGCAGGATGTTGACTACTATAAGAAACTGCCAGGCTGCCATATCCCAGGCAATGATTTGTTCGGCAATCATTTGAGGAATGCGTTCGGTGGTCAGTACATGGGCAAAGAGCAGGGCATTGACGATGATAAACATCAGCATGACCGTGACTTTGGAAGCGTCCATGAGCACTTCTGGAACCTGGCGCATGCCGATGTCGCGGTATACAAAAACCGCGACGAAAAAAGCATACACCGCCGCAACCGCCGCAGCCTCAGTAGGGGTGAAAATACCCCCATAGATACCGCCAAGAATGATGACGATCAGCATCAACCCCCAGAACGAGTCCCGGCCAGCAGTGAACGCTTCTTTGGCGGATGCGCGCGGCTGCCGTGGCAGGTTTTTGATTCTGGCAACGATATAAATAGCTATCATCAGCAGCAGGCCCAACATTAGCCCAGGTACGACCCCAGCCATGAACAGTCTGCCAACCGAGGTTTCGGTAGCTGCGCCATAAACCACCATGACAATGGATGGTGGAATAAGTATGCCCAGCGTGCCTGCGTTGCAAATGACGCCTGCGGCGAAGGGCTGGGGGTAGCCGGCCCTGACCATGCCGGCGATAACGATGGAGCCCACTGCAACAACGGTGGCGGGCGAGGAGCCTGAGACAGCCGCAAACAGGCAACAAGCCATGACCGATGCGATGGCCAGCCCGCCATGCAAGTGGCCGACGGTGGCAATGGCAAAGCGGATCATGCGTTTGGCTACGCCGCCAGTCGTCATGAAGGCGCCTGCCAGTACAAAGAACGGAATCGCCATCAGAGTGAAGTGCTCTGACGTTTCAAACATCTTCAAAGAAAGCGAGGCCAGCGAGTCATTTCCGAAGACCAGTATGGTCAGTATGGATGAAAGCCCCAGTGAGACTGCAACGGGCATGCCCATGAACATGAAGACAAAGAGCATGATGAAAAGCGCGGCTGTTGTCATTTTTGCTCCTGGGTTGGCAAGCCTTCATCGCTACGGTACTTAAGGGCATCTTCGACTTCATCGCCCAGCAAATGAACTTCCTTGCCCTGCAACATGTTGTACAAGACCTGCGCAAAACGGAAGAACAGCAAGGCGAAGCCTATCGGCAAGACCAGGCGGGGTATCCATTGGGGAATGGGAATGTCTTGAGCCAGGATGCCGATTTCGTACATTTTGCTGACATAAATCCAGCCACCAACGAACACAATAACGGCGTAAACCAGGCAAAGCAGCGTGGCCACTATTGCCAGTTTGTGCGCCATTGCCTTGGGCAGCACTTTGACCAGAGCGTCCACGCCAATGTGCGCACCGACCCGCACACCATAGGAAATTCCCAGGAAAATCAGCCCGCCGAACAGGAAGGTGGATAGTTCCAATGCCCAGACAAAGCTGTAATTGAATAGGTAGCGCGCAACTACCTGGGCGAAGGTGACAAGCGTCATTGCTGCCAAAAGAAAGGCGATCAAGCCTTCTTCCAGCCGCTCAAGCCAGACTGATTTCATGGTGTGGTTCCGTATGCAGGCTAAGTGCGGCGGCTATGGAAATAGAGCCGCCGCATCGGCATTTACTTATTGGATTTAAGTGCTGATTGAATCAGCTCGGGGCCGATATCGCCTTCAAACTTTTTCCAGACTGGCTCCATTGCCTTGCGCCAAGCAGCGACATCCTCTTTGCTCAGCGCTTGCACCTTGGCCTTATTAGCCTCCACGATACGTTTGCGATCGCGTTCGTTCAGTTCCGCCGCCAGGTTATTGGCGTAGACGGTGGCCTCTTCCATGGCGGTTTCAAGGCCGCTGCGAACGTCAGGTGTCAGGCCATCCCACCATTTGGCGTTGGTAACGACCATATAGTCGATGACGCCGTGATTGGTATTGGCTATGGTTTTCTGAACTTCGTGGAATTTTTGCGAATAAATATTGGACCAGGTGTTTTCCTGGCCATCGACCACGCCAGTTTGTAGCGCTTGATAGACTTCGCTGAAAGCCAGTTTCTGCGGATTGGCGCCTAGCTGGCGAAACTGCGCTTCCAGGACGTCAGACGCCTGGATACGGAACTTCAAGCCTTTTACGTCTTCGGGGCGGGTCAGTTTGTCTTTATTAGTGGACAACTGCTTCATGCCGTTGTGCCAGTAGGCCAGGCCTTTGAGGCCGCGCTTGGTCATGGAGTTCAATAGTGCTTTACCGTCTTCGCTGTGTTGGAAGCGGTCAACCGCGTCCATGTCGTCGAACAGGAAAGGCAGGTCGAACAGTTGGACCTTTTTTGTGTAGCGATCAAATTTGGAGAGCGAGGGGGCGATGAACTGCACATCGCCTAGCAACACAGCTTCCAATTCCTTGGCATCGCCGAATAGCTGGGAGTTGGGGAACACCTGGACTTGCACTTTTCCTGGGAGCAGTTTTTCAGCAACCTCCTTGAACTTGATGGCGCCTTGCCCTTTGGGTGTTGCATCGGCCACGACGTGGCTGAACTTGATAACGATGGGCTGCTGTGCCAGAGCGGAAGCAGAAAACGCTAGGGCGATGCTGCTGCCTAAGATAGTGAGTATCCTGGTTGTTGCTGTATGCATGCGGCTGTCTCCGTGTAATTATGGTCGCTCGTGCTGGCCGACTGTCGTGCCACTTTACCGATGCAAACTTGATGTGTCAAAACTTCTAGCCTAAATTGAGTAATGGTTTTCGCCAAGTTGCCGGCCTGTTCTTGTTGCAGTAGTGTGGCTTTGGCCGACTCTTCTACTTGGATGGCATTCTTCTGAGTTATGGCGTCCAGTTGGCCCACTGCCAACGTAATTTGTTCAATACCGCTGGTTTGTTCACGGGTAGCGTTCGCGATGTCGTCCATGATGGTTTCGGTTTTTCGTAGCGACTGCATGATTTCGTCCATTGCGCCGCCTGCCGTTTCAACCAGATCGGCTCCTTGATCGATTTGCGAAACCGATAGCTTGATCAAGGCTTCGATTTCCCTGGATGCGTCAGCCGAGCGTAGGGCCAGGTTGCGCACTTCCGTTGCTACAACGGCAAAACCTTTTCCATGTTGGCCTGCCCGTGCCGCTTCTACGGCGGCATTCAGCGCAAGGATATTCGTTTGAAAAGCGATGCTCTTGATCAGGCCGGTTATATCGCTGACTTTGTGTGAGCTTAGGCGTATGTCCCGCAAAGCGCTGACGGCATTCTGGACGGTCGTGCAGGCGCGATCCGCGCAAGCAGTCGTGTTTGACACGAATTGCTTGGCTTGTCCGGCATGGTCTGCATTCTGCTTGACCGTAATACTTAACTCTTCCATTGCTGCGGCAGTTTCCTGCAAGCTGGCAGCTTGCTCACCGGTGCGTTGCGACAGGTCTTGATTGCCAGTGGATATATGCCGCGATGCGGCTGCGATGTGCGCGACGCGTTCGCGAACCTCGCTTACGGTTCTATGCAAGCCAAGGCCGATGCCATTCAATGCCTCCAGAAGCTGGCCCAGTTCGTCATGGCGCTTGACTTTGATGCGTGCGCTCAGATCGCCAGCGGCAAGCTGCTGGGCCAGTAGCACTCCTTGATCCAACGGTTGTTTGATGGCCTTATACAGGGTCCAAAGCGCCAGGCTGCTGCAGATCAAAAGAGCGATCATGGCCGATGCCGCAATACGCTGAGCGAGCAAGCTGGCATCGCTGGCTTGGCGGACGTCTTGTGCAAAGCGGCTGGCTTGCATGGCATTGAACTCGTCTATGGCCTGCGCAATGGCTTGCGACGCCTCTGTGTATTGTTGACCGAAGATCATGACTTTGGCCATCAGGGCATTGGGCAGCGCGACTTTGATGCCGCCATGGCCGTCGTCAAACTGGCCGCTCGCGGTACTGATGGCTTCTGTTTCGGTCTTGGTCAGTTCAATTTGCTGAGCATGGGCTGATTCCAGTTTGGCCATTTCCTCGGGGGTGAAGCCAGTCAGCCTGAAGCGGTCTATCAAGGCCTGCTGGATGCCATGCTCATTGGGGGCATGGCCATGCAGGATGGCGCTGCGGTGCAGGTAGCTTTCCTGGAATTCCGGTTGTTCGGTCGCTACGAACGCCATCACATCCCGCGTCATTGCCTGAGTCAGGCTTTT
>DATJCP010000171.1:0-11129 GCA_035514715.1 Candidimonas sp. | reverse complement strand
TTAGCGCAAGCACAAGTGAAACAGCAATACTACAGACAGTGCAAAGCCTACCCTTTTTATTGGCCGCAATTCCCGCAGGCCTTTTGGCTGATCGCTCATCACGCAAAACCATACTGGCAATGGCCGAGGCCTTGCGTGCTTTTTCATTTGGATTGCTAATTCTCCTTATTGCCCTTGACAGCCTGACGCTCTCAACGCTTGCCTTACTGGGTTTTCTTGGAGCGATGGGCACCGTAGCCTACAGCGTCACGTCCCCAGGACTTGTGCCCTTATTAGTGGCAAGGCCTCTGCTTTCCATGGCCAACAGCCGCCTGGAGCTTGCTCGCAGCGTTGCATTCGCATCCGGGCCCAGCATCGCCGGGCTCATATTCAATGCCGCAGGCGCTTCCTTTTCATATTCGATTGCACTTGTCTTATCCCTTACAGCGGTCAACTTACTGCGCTCGCTGCCACTCAATCCGACAATACCCAAGCACGGGAAATTATGGAGGGAATTAACAGAAGGCATGCATTTCACCTTTGCAAATCCGCTCTTGCGCCCAATCCTTATGACCGCGGTAATTTTCAACACGTCGTGGTTTTTACTGCAAGCCGCCTATGTCCCGTATGCAGCTCGCCACCTAGGTTTTTCCTCATTTGAAGTAGGAGCGACAATGGCCGCCTACGGCGTAGGCATGATCGCAGGCGCTATAAGCGCGGCCTGGATAAGTAAGCACATCAGGTTCGGCTCGCTGATTATTTCCGGCCCCATAGGCGCCTTACTTGGCGCCATAACAATGGCGGGATCGATTTGGTACCCAAGCTTTGCTCTTGTCTGGGGCAGCTTCTTTTTCTTTGGGGCCGGACCTGTCCTCTGGACGATTTCCACCGCAACCCTTAAGCAAGCCATCACTCCGCCCAACCTGATCAGCCGAATCTCGGCAGTCATCATGACCCTAACTTATGGCGCCAGGCCTATGGGCGCACTATTGGCTGTTGCAATTGGAAGCGCTTACCCGCCAGAATACTGCATACTTGCAGCGTGCCTGGGCTTTGCCGCTCAGCTGGCCATCATTATGTTTTCAAGCGTCCCCAAGTTGGCAGACATCCCTGAAGCAGAGCTGGCTTAGAACGCAAGCCTCAAAAAAAATGGCGCACTGTCAGTACGCCATTCCATACCCTGCCTTACCTCACTTTGGCTGCACCTGCGCCCGCTTCATCACGCCCAGCCACTTGTCGCCTTCTGCTTGTACAAAACTGGCAAATTCGTCGGCGGTCAATTTACTGGCGATCACACTATTCAACTTCATCCGTTCCTGGACAACCGGGAGCTCGGACGCGTCTCTCATCGATTTATTCAGCTTGGCCACGACATCCTTGGGAGTGTCTTTAGGCACCCACAAGGCATACCACGACGTAACATCGAAATTGGGAATACCCGACTCGGCAATTGTCGGTACATCGGGAAGCGCGTCAATTCGCTTGGCCGAAGTCACCGCCAAAGGACGAAGTTTTCCGCCTTTGATCATGGGAATTGCACTGGCCACCGAAGCATAAAGAATATCGACGTGGCCGCCAGCCACATCTGTCGTGGCCTGCCCCGTGCCGTTATAAGGAACATGGGTAATTTCTGCTTTACTGCTCAAATTCACCAATTCGCCAACCAAGTGCGGCAACGAACCCAGGCCGCCCGAGGCAAAAGACAACGTTTTGGGATGCTTGCGCGCCGTTTCTATCATGTCTTTGAAGCTTTTGATCTTCGACTGCTCGCTCACCACAACCACCATGGGAGCAAAGCCAAACACGCCTACCGGCGTAAAGTCTTTCATAGGATCAAAAGACAGGCTTTTAAACATGCCGGGGTACATGACCTGTATAGAGGCATTCACCAACGCGGTATAGCCATCCGGTTTGCTGTGCGCAACCTCACGCGCACCTATCGTGCCGGCCGCACCCGGCCTGGACTCCATCACAATGGACTGCCCAAGCAGTTCGCCCATTTCAGTTGAAAGCATGCGGCCAAAAAGCTCGGTGGTTGACCCCGACTGGTGCGGGGAAATAATGCGTATAGGCTTGGATGGAAATGCGTCTGCAGCCAGAACCGCAGGACTTGTATGCATGGCAACGGCCGCAATAGCAAAAAAGACCAGTGTTTTAATTTTCATGATTATTGTCTCCAGGGGTGAACCACAAAGGGGAGCCGCTTGACTACGGCTTTACTGTTTTTATATTTCTGAGCATCACAACACAGCGCTTTTAGCCTGCTCCTTTAGCGCTCCGAAAACGCCATCCATCTCGAAACGCTCGATCTGCGCTGTACTAAAACCCGCTTCTTTCAAAATCTCATGGTTGTGCTGCCCTTGCCGCGGTGGCAAATCGCGTAGCGTCGACGGCGTACGGCTCATCTTGATAGGAAACCCGCTGCCATGATAATTTTCACGCTCTATTACCATTTCCCGATGCACCGCATGCGGTGAGCTCGCCACATCGGCAATGCCAGCCACCGCTGCGGCGGGCACGCCGACGGCTTGCAGTCGTGCAGCCAACGCATGGCCGTCATGATCACGCAAATGACTCTCAAGAATCTGATCAAGGTCGATACGATGCCTGATACGTTCAATATTGCTGCGGAAGCGCGGATCGGCAGACACCTGAGGGCACCCCAATTCCGTGCACAGCACGGCAAACTGCCGCTCGTTGCCCACAGCAATATAAATAGAGCATGTCGCCGTGGTGTAGGCGTCGTAAGGGGCAATATTGGGATGACTATTGCCCGAACGCACGGGCTCTTTCCCAGACCAGAGGTAATTGGGCAGATGGGGATGCGCCACGCTTAACGCACAATCAAACAACGACACATCGCACATTTGCCCCAGTCCAGAACGCGCACGCTCTTGCAAGGCCGCCAACACGGCGATGGTTGCCTGCATGCCCGTTGTCAGGTCCACCACGGGAATCCCCATGCGCAGCGGCGCGCCACCGGCCAGACCATTTACGCTCATCAGGCCGGATGCGGCCTGGACCGCCGCATCGTAGCCCGGGAACTCACCCAGGGGACCATCATCGCCAAAACCCGTAATCCGGCAATGCACCAGCGGAGGAAACCGCGCAGTGATATCCAATGGATTTGCGACGCCCCAGGATCGCAGGGTGCTGGCCTTGAAGTTTTCGATCAAGACATCCGCTTGGGCAACCAAATCCCAAAAAACCTCCCGCGCCTCGGGCTTACCCATATCCAGGACAATACCTCGTTTATTGCGGTTGAGCGCCTGAAAATAGGCGGCTCCGCCTTCCGTGACAGAAGGACCAAAACTACGGGTTTCATCGCCATCGGGAGACTCGATCTTGATGACTTGCGCACCAAGATCCCCTAGCGCTTGACCGCAATAGGGTCCAGCAAGCACTCGCGACGCATCGAGTACACGTAGCCCTGTCAGGCTTTGTTCTTTCATATCCCCCCTCCCTTTACATCAAAACTTCGCTGGAGTTCGACGCGGCGCTACACGCCACTCAAAGGCAGAATCGCCCTCATCCAGACGACGCGTCACTTTCAGCTCTAGACGCCGGTTATGAGCGGAAAGCGCACCATCCAGCAAGCAGTTCCAGGCATCGAACGCCGCACCGTGCAAAACGGGAAGGCCCGACATCAATTTCCAGGTGGTTTGACGTACGCGAACGCCTTGCGCATCGACGAGGAGTTCTGCCTCATCCCCCTGCGCACGCGCCAAGGCAACCATGAATTCGGCAAAAGCGGTTTCATCACCGTGAGCAGGCATCCCCAGCGCTGTTGCCGTCTCGCTATAGAACTGCATGCCTATCAACCGGCCAGTGATACCGCCAAGATAAGCGGCGTCGTACGGACCAAACAGCCCAATCAGCTCAGGCAGCGCCGTGCGCACATATTCCATGGCGTAATTGCGGCGAGCCTTCTGCAACCGCTCTTCAGGCCAATTGGCTGTTAGCAGAACAGGCGCCTTTGACGGATCGAAATCGGGAGCCTCTTCGCCACGGGCAAAACGCAAGCGCTCGTCGTGGGAAATATCGTGATCGTATTCGCAGTAATAACCTTCCAGCCCAGGCTGCCCATCCATCGTTTGCTTGGTGCAAACAAACCCCAAGCGCTGCGTACCCAGCGACACACCATTATGTGCATGCCAACCTCGCAGCACCGCACGAGAAACCTCGCCGGGAATCGCGCAGATAGCCGTGCCGTGCCAAGCCCACCGGGGCGGCGGGTAGCGCACCCAGACTTTCTTGGATGACTCTTCCATGTACTCGACATGCACGCCGCCGATGGCATTGGACAGGTAGTGATAGCGCGCTGCAGCGACGGCCGGCGGCAAATCCTGCAACCCCAGCTTTTCTAGCCCGGGCAGAAAACGCTCCAGGTGCTGGCTGCGAAAAATACGAAACACCAGCTCCGAAGCTTCACGCGTACTGCGGCGCGTCACCGCCGTCATGACCAACCCGGTGAAAAAAGCGTGATACCACTCGGCCACCCCCGCCCATTGAGCGGAACTCGGCGTCGTACCGGCAAGTACTGTTTTTTGCATAGCAATCCTTTTATTTACTGGGCGTCATCGCTCAAGGCGGGCGCAAGGGTTACAGGTACGGGCTCATAAGACTGCTTGAGCCCCGAAACAACAAAACTGGCCAGCTGCGCGGCAATACGCTCGCGATCCTCTGGTGTCTCACCATCGCGTGGCTGATACCACATCGTGGTCCAATTGATCGCGCCAAAAAGCGGTTTGACAGCCAACCTCGGATTTTGCTGAGGCAACTCGCCAGCGCTAATAGCTTCCTGGATAGTCTGTACAAACAGCTTTTCATACTGGTCGCGCAAACTGATGACCTCTTCCAAACTGGCGCGCTGCTCGTCGGTGACGCGCGACATCAAATGCGACTCCAGGCCCTGCACCGCTACGCGCTGGTAAGACAAATGCTTCATGACCTGCAAAGAGTGCGCATAAGCCATGCGATAAAGCCGATCGACGGCAGCACTGTCCGCTTGCCTGGCAATCGGTTCAACGGTTTCGATATTGATTTCCATCGCCCTGCGGTATACGGCAACAAACAGATCGGCCTTGCTGCGATAGTGGTAATAGATGCTGCCCTTGGTGACGCCGATGGCGTCACCGATGTAGTCCAGCGTAGTAGCGTCATAGCTTTGCTGGGTGAACGCTTCAGCTGCAGCGTCGAGAATCTCTGAAACGCGATCGGGTGTTTCGCCCGACCGCCCTCGTACGGGCTTGGACATAATATAAGTTCCTGTTTGAACGGCTTTTGGTAATGGAGCGATCACATCGGCAAGGAGCACAGCCTGCTCTTTGGGCGCCCCCGCCCCCACTCGATGAAGCTGACGCGCCCGCAACAAAGCATGTAAACGCACAAGATCCGAAGAGGGACGATCACCCATAATCTGCAAACTGGCGCTGATGACACTATCGGCGCACGCGTGGGCCGATAGCGCTGCAACAGCGCTTAACGACACGATGTCTTTTCCAGCATCTGCTGCACGAGCGGCCTCATACAGCGCCATTCTTGAGGACGAGATAAGCGCTACGCAATGCGCCAACTTCAGTGCGGCACGAAACGGACTAGAAATGTCATTGTCTTCGCGAGCCGCACTCAACGCCTCTTCATACGCAGCAAGAGAAACACCTATGGCCTGCGCTGCCACGGCAATGCGATACAACGCCAGGCTTGTCTCCATGGCACGTTGGGCGCCACCTGCCGCCCCCAGCATCAAACCCGGATCCAAATGCACATCCAGGGCCAATGCGCCATATAAAGCGCCTTCTTCGTCGGTATCGGCACGGTAGGCCGGCGCCCCCAAAACAGCCTGCGGCACAAAAAAGGCGGAAACGCGTTTGGAGGCGAGATCTTGGGCCTTCTGCGTAAAAACGACAGCGCCAGCAGAAGCATGAATAGCTCCAACCCAACGCCCACGCCCGCGCAACATGCCATCCTGGCCAATAACGAATGCCAACCCATCATGCAACGCATTTTCTGGAGCCACTAGCAGCGGCGGCATAGCGTCACCATCAACAAGCTTGCCCAGCCACGCTTTCTTTTGCTGATCACTACCCAACATCAAAATCGGGCAACTGCCAGCCAATGCGCCAGCCATCAACAAGGAAGCATCGGCGCAGTGTGCAGCAAGCGTTTCAAACACCGAAACCATGGCGGAAAAAGAAGCCGCCGCCCCACCATTTCTGGCGGGCTTGAACATTTTCAATAGCCCGCTGTTATGCAAGCCCAAAACTGGATCCCGCATATTAAAGTCAGCCAGCGCAACACGCGCCCGCGCCTGCCAACGAAGTGCAGCCGGCTCCAACTCGGGCGACCACAACGCAGTAATTTCAGACCTCTCCATGGCATTCCCATCAGAACATACTGATACGTATGCTAGGTGTAGATATGCTAGAAGTCAATCCAGTTTTACACTGAAATCCAAATCTTCATAGGCATACTAACTTTACATACTCACAAGTAGGTTATAAACTTCATCGACGCTTTCAACTATAAAAGCAACATCTGGACTTGGACGACATGCGAGCACACACTTTCACTCCGCTACATCAGCACGACCATCTGGACTGGCCATTCTTCGATGAAAGCCATCGCGACTTCATGCAGTCCGTCGATAGCTTTGCCGACTCAAACGCCCTTGACGGCATAGACCATACCGACGTCGACAACTCATGCCGCAGGCTGGTCAAGGCACTTGGCAAGTCGGGGTTATTAAGCGCCTGCGTACCAGCGCCCTACGGCGGCCTGTCGCCCACCATAGAATCACGCCGATTGGCGCTTGCCCGCGAAGCATTGGCCTACCGCAGTGGGCTCGCCGACTTTGCCTTAGCCATGCAAGGCTTGGGCAGCGGCACGATCGGTCTGGCGGGATCAGACGAACTCAAAGCCGCAGTCCTGCCTAAAGTCATGCGCGGCGAAATGATCCCTGCCTTTGCCCTGTCGGAAAAAGAAGCCGGGTCGGACGTTGGCGCTATGCGCTGCAATGCCCGCCTAGAAGGCGACGTCTATGTCATTAATGGGGAAAAGACCTGGATTTCCAATGGAGGGATCGCCGATATCTACACCCTATTCGCCAGGACGGGAGATGGCCGAGGCACAAGCAATATTTCAGCCTTCATTGTGTATCCCGATGACCCAGGGTTTTCCATCGCGGAACGACTTGATGTCATGGCGCCCCACCCCCTGGCAACACTACGTTTTGACAATATGCGCATCCCCGCCTCCCGCCTGCTAGGCGCGCCAGGGGAAGGCTTTAAGCTCGCCATGCGTACCCTAGATATTTTTCGAGTTTCCGTTGCCGGCGCAGCACTGGGCTTCGCCCGTCGCGCCTTTGATGAAGCGCTTGCCCATGTACGCTCGCGCCAGATGTTCGGCGCAGCGCTAGCAGATTTGCAACTGACGCAGACCCGCCTTGGCGAAATGGCATCCATGATTGATGCAGCCACTCTGCTTACCTACCGAGCAGCATGGCGACGCGATGTACAACAACTATCCACCACTCGCGAGGCAGCCATGGCAAAAATGACAGCCACCGAAAACGCGCAAATCGTGGTCGATACAGCTCTACAACTATTCGGTGCACGCGGCGTTCAAGTCGGCGGCATCATGGAAAGCCTATATCGCGAAATTCGCGCATTGCGGATTTATGAAGGGGCAACGGAAGTGCAAAAAATCATCGTCGCTCGCGACATATTGCGCAACGGCATAAGCACTAGTTCCCGCGCCCGTTAGGTTATGCGGTGAGCGCGTGGCGCATGGTTACGTGCTCGATTCCCGCATCCATGAAAACACCGCCTTCGGCAACAAAACCGTGGGCGGCATAAAACGGCTGAGCATGCACCTGCGCAGCCAATACGACCTCTAGGTACTGATGGCGCCGCGCCTCATTGACCAAGGCCCTGAGCAAATCCGAACCCACACCCCGGCCACGATACGATGCACGAACAGCCATCCTGCCTATATGCGCATTAGGCAGCAAGCGGCCCGTTCCCACCGCAAGACCCTGCTCGTCATATGCCACTGCGTGAATACAACGCGGATCTTCAAGATCCAGTTCTTCCTCGATAGGAACATGCTGCTCTTGCACAAAGACCTCGTAGCGAATCAGCGTAGCGTCCCGCTTGCAGGAATCCCAATCCCCTAATATCACTTTAATGCCGCTCACAGCCAGCCTCCAAGAAATAAGCCGCACGATACCGGCGCCCAACTAAGGGCGCCGAATCCATTTAACCCGCGAGCTTCAAGCCAATTATTCCCGCAATTATCAAGCCCACGCTAATTAAACGCGCAGGGCTGGCCGAGTCGCCCAGCAAGATAATCCCTAATATAACGGTTCCCACGGCGCCCACACCCACCCATATGGCGTAGGCTGTACCAACTGGTAACTGTTTCATGGCAAGTCCTAACAAGGCCACACTAATGACCATGGCAAGCACGGTACCCAGCGTTGGCCAAAGGCGCGTAAAACCCTCGGTATATTTAAGGCCTATTGCCCAGCCCACTTCAAAAAGACCCGCTACAACCAATACCAGCCAGGACATGGATACAGACATCATGCTTTCTCCGAAACAAAAGAGGCCGTCCTCTGGATGTAGACGCTACAAGCACTGCAGCGGCAAGGTCGTCCTTGCTGATAGGAACCGCTATTTTAGCGATTCGCCGATAACGCGCATTCACACAACCATGAAAAACCCGCCTCTGTTATGGTTACAGATCGAAACGGGAAAAAAGGAAACCCGATGGATAAGCTGCTGACACGTTATACCGCCTTCTATCTTGCCATTCTGGGCACAGTCGTTTTTCTAATTCTAGGACTCGCCCTGGATAACTGGTGGCTGATCCTCGCCCTGCTCTTTGGCGCCCTCACCCTGCTAGGAGTGCAGGACCTACGCCAGACACGGCACGCCATCCGTCGCAATTACCCCGTCATCGGCAACCTGCGCTTCTTCTTCGAATTCATACGACCGGAAATGCGGCAGTACTTTATTGAAGCCGATAACGACGCACTACCCTTTTCGCGGGTAGATCGATCACTGGTATATCAGCGGGCCAAACAGGAAATCGACAAGCGCCCCTTCGGCACACAACGAGATGTATACGGGACCGATTACGAATGGATCAACCATTCCATGGAGCCCTCGCACCCAGAAAGCAGCGATTTTCGCATCACCGTGGGCGGCCCGGACTGTACCCAACCACACTCGCTGTCGGTGCTGAACATCTCCGCCATGAGCTTCGGCGCCCTATCGGCCAATGCCGTACTGGCCTTGAACAAAGGCGCTTCGTTAGGCAATTTCGCCCACGATACCGGTGAAGGCGGCATCAGCCGCTACCACCTTGAGCACGGCGGCTCCCTGATCTGGAACATTGGCTCGGGCTACTTTGGCTGCAGCGATGGAGCAGGAACATTTTCCGAAGAGGCCTTTACGCAACGAGCCCGGCAAGACAGCGTAAAGATGATAGAAATCAAACTATCGCAAGGCGCCAAGCCCGGCCACGGCGGCATACTGCCCGGCGCGAAAGTCACCCCCGAAATCGCCCAGGCGCGCGGCGTTCCAGCCTGGCAAGACTGCAACTCACCGGCCAAGCACAGCGCTTTCACCACGCCAATAGAACTCATGCAATTTGTGGCCCGCTTACGCGAGTTGTCCGGCGGCAAGCCGGTAGGCTTCAAACTGTGCATCGGCCACCCCTGGGAATGGTTCGCCATCGCCAAAGCCATGCTTCACACCGGCATCACCCCCGACTTCATCGTAGTGGACGGCGCGGAAGGCGGCACTGGCGCAGCACCTATCGAATTCGTAGACCACGTAGGAACGCCTTTGCGGGAAGGCCTGCGGCTGGTACACAACACCCTGGTCGGCATAGGCCTGCGCGAGAAAATAAAACTGGGCGCTTCAGGAAAAATCATCAGCGCCTTCGACATGGCCCGCGTCATGGCTCTGGGAGCGGATTGGTGCAACAGCGCCCGGGGCTTCATGTTTGCCATAGGCTGCATACAAGCCCAAGCCTGTCACACCGGGAAGTGCCCTACAGGTGTCACAACGCAAGACCCCAAGCGTCAAGCCGCCTTGGTCGTTGGGGACAAGTCTGTGCGTGTCGCCGGTTTTCATGGGAATACCCTGAAAGCGCTATCGGAACTGCTGGGCGCAGCCGGCCTACAACATCCTGACGAACTACGCCCCCACCATATAGCCAGGCGCATCGCCAACGGCGAAGTTCGGGTACTGTCCGCCCTGTTCCCTGACCTGGAAAAAGGCGAACTGCTTCAAGGCAAGTTCCGTCATACTATTTTCAAGACTGCCTGGCCCATGGCACAAGCCGCATCCTTCGGACCGCTATACAGCCTTAGCGCCGCTCTGTCGGGCAACACGCACAGCCCTATGCCCGATGACGCCAGCGACGCAAACAAAACCACCGAAGCAGCATTATCTTGAAATACTTTGCCGCCCTATGCCGGTATCGATAGTGCCATAGACTTGCACCCCGGAACCTGACGACGTAGAAGCGCCGTCAGGCCCAGAGCGGCCAGCGCAAGCACTTAGTAATATCAACATGACTACCAAGCTTGAACGCAATTTCATTTCGTACATTCCCTTACTTGCAATACCAGAGTTTTTGGATTATCGTTATTTCACTGCCTCATGGCAGCATAACTACCTCTTCTAGGGTAGTTCATTTGGCACTACGCTATGTGTAGTGTCCACTGCCCCACTGGCAGTAAGGCCCCACCAGAAGGTGGGGCCTTTGATTTTGCTTGAGTTTGTAAGGCATAACAACAGCAATTTCATGGTGGTGTGCAAAGAATAAAAAGTTATGCTATAGTTTCGTGCTTTGGCGCATTAGCTCAGCCGGTTAGAGCGACGGAATCATAATCCGCAGGTCCCCTGTTCGAATCAGGGATGCGCCACCAAGAATACCAAGGGCCTACGTGAAAACGTAGGCCCTTTTATTTTTCCCGTTTAGACTGTTTATTAGGCAGTGTCTAATAAACAGTACGTTAGGATGCACGCTCGCCTGAGCGAGCCAGGTGAAAGAAATTTATCTATTCCCATGGAATAAACCTGCAATGCCCGCCGTCTACTGTCTGTGATGGCCGCACTCACGGCCCATCGAAC
>DATJCP010000170.1:0-12903 GCA_035514715.1 Candidimonas sp. | reverse complement strand
AGTCAATCCGAAGTTTCCTGCCAAGGATTTCAAAGAGTTCGTCGAGGTTTTGAAGGCAAATCCGGGGAAGTACTCCTATGGCAGCTCAGGCACCTGCTCGATCAACCACTTGTTTGGTGAAGCCTTTAAGTTGGCGACCGGCACAGATATTGTTCATGTTCCTTATAAGGGGTCCGGTCCTGCGGTTGTTGATACGGTAGGTGGGCAGGTTGAGGTCTTGTTCGACAATATTCCCTCTTCCATGACACAGATCCAGGCCGGCAACTTGCGCGCATTGGCCGTCGCAACGCCGCAGCGATTGAGCTCTTTGAAAGATGTCGCCACGTTGGCGGAGCTTGGCTATCCCCAGCTGAATCAGCCTACTTGGTATGGCCTGTTGGCCCCCAAGGGCACACCGCCTGAAATCGTCAATAAGCTGCGTGACGCCGCAGTGGTGGCATTGAAGGATCCCAAAGTGATCGAAGCGCTTGAGAAGCAAGGTGCGGCGCCGTCCGGCAACAAGCCTGAAGAGTTTGCCAAAGAAATCAAAGAACAATATGACTGGGCCAAAGGTGTAGTGGCCCAGAAAAACTTCAAGTTCGAGTGAGTCTTCGGGTATGAAAAACCGGGCCACTTCGGCCCGTTTTTTTTGCATATCAGTAGTCCGGGAAAGCCCGTATGAATAAGGCAGAGGCAATTAAATGCTGTTATCCTGCTGCAAGTAGGTGCAAGCTAGGGCTAAGACCTAGCCCTGTTGTTCTAATAATATGTTTTTTACGGAGAGACATTTTATGGTCCCATTTCGCAATAAATTTGCTGCATTGGCCCTGGTTGCCGGTGTTGCATCGGTGTTTGGCGCTGCCAATGCTGCCGAATACCCCTCGCAGCCAGTTCGCGTCATTGTTCCTTTTGCACCCGGCGGTTCAACTGATATCGTTGCGCGTATCGTTACGCAGCGCATGGGCCAGGAACTGGGTCAAACCTTTGTCGTTGAAAACAAAGGCGGTGCTGGCGGCGCAATCGGAGCTGCTGAAGCGGCCCGTGCCAAACCAGACGGCTACACTTTGTCCATCGCAACGGTATCCACGCTAGCAGTATTGCCGGCTTGCCGTCCAACCGACTTGCCTTACGATCCATTGAAAGATTTTGTGCCCGTCACCAACTTTGCCAACGTGCCTAACGTTATCGAAGTCAATCCTAAGTTTCCTGCCAAGAACTTCAAGGAGTTCGTGAAGGTACTTAAAGATAACCCTGGCAAGTACTCAAACGGTAGCTCGGGCACTTGCTCGGTATTGCACCTGTTCGGCGAAGCCTTCAAACTTGCAACTGGCACTGATGCCGTTCACGTTCCCTACAAAGGGTCGGGTCCGGCGGTAACTGACGCAGTTGGCGGCCAGATCGAAATCATGTTCGACAACCTGCCTTCTTCCATGGCTCAAATCCAGGCGGGTAATCTGCGTGCTTTGGCTGTTGCATGGCCTGAGCGCTTGCCTAGCCTGAAAGACGTTCCCACGCTGGCCGAAGAGGGCTATCCTCAGCTTAACCAGCCTGCCTGGTATGGTTTGCTGGCTCCCAAAGGGACATCACCTGAAATTATCAAGAAGTTGCGCGATGCGGCAGTGGTGGCTTTGAAAGATCCCAAGGTCATCGAAGCCCTTGAAAAGCAGGGTGCAGCTCCTTCCGGCAACACGCCAGAAGAGTTCGGCAAGGAAATCAAAGAGCAATTCGATTGGGCTAAAGATGTTGTCGCCAAAGGCAATATCAAGCTTGAATAGTCCTTTTTTGTAGAATAAGAAAAGCCGGGGCATGTTCCCCGGCTTTTTTCTCTGCAGACTGTCTTATAATCCCGTTTCGGTTTTGCGTCTCCATAGTTAAATGGATATAACTTTCCCCTCCTAAGGGAAGATTGCAGGTTCGATTCCTGCTGGAGACGCCACTTCCAATTCCTGTCAGATTTTTTGCTTTCTTTCTATTGAAGCAAGTGCCGCTGCACTTTTCCTGATGCCGTCATGGGCAGGTTGTCGCGAAACTCTACAATGCGCGGCACCTTATAAGCTGACATATTCTCTTTGCACCAGCGAACCAGTTCATCAGACGTTAGTGCCGGACCATTGTTGGTGCGAGCGACCAAAATAGCTTTGACGACTTCCCCTTTGCTTGGATCGCTCACACCGATTACCGCAGCCTGTGCAAGATCAGGATGTCGTAGCAGTATGGCTTCTACATCCTCGGGAAATACGCTGTAGCCGGATACTTTGATCATCTCTTTGCTGCGACCGAGCAGCGTGAGATACCCATCTGCATCAACGGTGCCGATGTCTCCGGTGCGCACCCAACTGTCTAGTAGCGTTTCTGCCGTTTTTTCAGGTTGCTTCCAGTAACCGCGGAAATTGCCTGGGCTTTTTAGAAAAACCTCTCCTGATCCGGCACAATCAACTTCTTTATTCGTAACGGCGTTGATAATCCGACATTCGGCACCGGGCAGCAGGCGGCCATTTGTTCCCCAGCGCACTGCCTCGGGCGGCATGACGCTGTCAAACGTGTGTGTTTCAGTTAGCCCATATCCGGCTTCATAGGCTTGAGCTCCGCCAGTGAATGCTGCCCATCTTGCCGCGAGTTCGGGGGTAGTGCGTATGCCAAAGCTCGTAGCCGGGCACAGGCGCAAGCTCGACAGATCGTACTGCCCGGCGTCGGGGCAGTCCATGAGCGCTTGCAGCATGGGGGCGATCCCTTTCCAGTACGTGGGCTTGTGGCAGGTAATCGACTCCAGCGTTGCTACAGGACTGAAGCGGTAGTGCAGCACTGCTGTGGCGCCCAGGTAAATGGGGATGTTGATGCCGCAGAGCATGCCGGATATGTGATAAAGCGGGGGAATCACCAAATGAATATCATGGGGTTTTATACCGCCTGTTTCTACGCCGCCTGCAGTCTTGAACAATGCATTGGCGTAGGTCAGCATCGCCCCCTTTGGGCGTCCGGTCGTACCGGATGTGTAAACCAGCAGAGCAACGTCGTCCATGCTCGTTGCAACGAGCGGCGCTTTCGTGGATAGGCGATTCAGCTCAGCCATGAGATCAAGGGTGTCGTTGGGAATTGTGCGAGGAACAAGGATTTCCTCTGGGACGCTGTAGCTGGGTGTGCTGGGAAGACAGTCTGCATAATGCACCAATCCGATATGTTCGATTAATGTATCGTCGAGCGACTGTTTTACGATTGGGTAGAGCGCATCTGCCGCCAGGATGACGCGCGCCCCTTGATCCTGTAGCTGGTAATTCAGTTCATGTTGCTTGAAAAGCGGGCTGCAGGGGCTGGCAATTGCCCCTAGTTTCTGAATGCCAAAATGGGCAATCACATATTGCGGGCAGTTTTGCATGAAGAGCGCTACGGGTTCTCCTTTACATACCCCTAGCGTCGATAACCATGCTGCGCATTTGTCGCTCAGGCTGTCCAGCTCGCCATAAGTGATGGCTGCGCCGTACCATATGATGGCTGTCTTGTCAGGATTTTGCTTGGCGTGGAGCCGCAATATTTCATGTAATGGCTTATCGTCGAGGTGTTTCACTGTGCCGGCTCCCGGGGCTATTCAACCGAAATCGCACCGTCGCGTATCAGCGTGGCGGCTTCATTGGATTTGTCGCGTACCCACGTTTCAAATACTTGTGGCGTTCCGGGTACGACATCAAAACCTTCTGATGTCAGGCGTCCATGCACTTCGGGCGAGTTCAAGGCATTTGTCATGGCGGTGTGGATTTTTTTGAGCACTGGGGCCGGCGTGCCTTTTGGGGCGACCAAGCCTATCCAGGAACTTGCTCCATAGCCTGGAAGAAACTCGGATACGGTGGGCGTATTGGGCAATTGCGGCACCCGTTTTTCACTGCCCATGGCGATGGCTTTGAGTTGCCCAGCTTTTATCCGCTCTACAACCAACGGATATGTGGTGACGACGAAATTGACTTGTCCCCCTATCACTGCGGTCAACATTGGGCCGCCGCCTTTGTAGGGCACATGCATGGTATCGATATTCGCTGCCTTTGAGAATGCCAGGGCAGTAAGATGATTCGAGCCGCCGACTCCTGATGAGCCGTAGCTGACTTCTCCTGGGTGCTGCTTAGCGTAGTCGATCAATTGCGGAACAGACGAAGGTGCGAACGTTTTCGTCGTCGCCAGCACCATGGGGGCGGTAGTCATGAGCGTTACGTAATCAAACGACTTGAATGTATCGTAGGGCAGTGACTTATAAAGATGCGGGTTGACGGCATGAGTGTCAAATACCATAAGCAAGGTATAGCCGTCTGGTTTTGAGCGGGCGGCATCCGCCGTTCCTATCGAGCCGCTAGCGCCGCCTTTATTGTCGATGAAAACCGATTGCCCCAGCTCTTTTGCAAAGGCAGGAACTACGATGCGTGCAATGTAGTCCACCGAGCCACCCGGCGGGAACGGGACAAGCATGCGTACTGATCGGTCAGGATAGCTGGATGACGCGGTTGCAGTTTGGGCAGCAGCGCTTATCAGGCCAATTGAAAACAACAAAGCAGGTAATGCACGGCGTATTGTCATGATGTGTCTCCTGGTTGTAATGACCGGCTTATAGGCGCCGGTTCGATGAGTTTTATGTTTTATGCGGCGTCGATGTATTTTTTGCGTAGCAAATGGCTTATCCGTTCATTCATCATTTCTGGCGTGCCGTCCGTGTAACACAGCGCCCTGGCACAACTTAGGTGGCGGGTTAGTGGGTATTGGGGGAGCAGGCCAACGGCACCCATGGCCTGCATGCATGAGGCAATAGCACCTGCGGCCTGGTCGTTGGCATATTTCTTTGCCATTGCGGCAGCATTTTGCGCGTCAGCCCCTGTATCAATAGCGCGTGCTCCGCTATATGTCATCAGGCGCATAGCTTGTAGTTGCGTGGCAACATCCGCCAATGACCAGCGTAAACCTTGGAACTCGAGCAGGGACTGGCCAAATGCCTGCCGCGTATGGGCATAACTGATCGCTGCTTCCAAAGAAGCATCAAGCATGCCAGTGTTGATGGCTGCTACATGAATACGGGCACGATTGACGCCTTGCATAGCAGACATGAAGCCGGTGCCGGGGGGATACAGTACGCGGTCAGCCGGCACGACACAGTTATCTAGCGTGAAGCCGCCAACTCCCATGCCTTCGATGCCGGGCAGGTTAAAGGCGGGTTGGCGGATAAAGCCTTTGTCGCTGGCCAGGACCACAAAGCCTGCGATCCCTTTAATTCCGGCGCTCGGATCCGTTTGCGCATATACAAGGAAGGTATCTGCGAAAGCGGCATTGGCTATCCAGGCCTTTTCTCCATTAAGCCTCCATTCCATGCCGGTGTGGGTGGCGGTAGTGTGCATGGCGGAAAAGTCGCTGCCAGATTGAGGCTCGCTCATTGCCGTGCAGCCAAAATGTTCGCCATGCAGCATAGGCTTGACCCATTTTTGGCAGAAGCTGGATTGCCCCGACACTGCAATTCGGGAAATCACGTTATGGTGGTTTACCAAGGAGAAAGCAAATGCCGCGTCATAGCGCGCTAACTCCTCACAGACGCGCATTCGCGTGGAAAAAGAGGCATCGGCACCGCCTGCTGCCGCAGGAACCTCCATGCCGGCCAGTCCTGATTGGCTTGCAAGGGCCAGCAGAGCTTGGTGATGGTCTTGGGCGTATGCGGTGTTTTCACGCGATTTGAGATGGTCGTTGGCGAATTGTCGGGCAACGTCAATCAGTTTCTGTTCGTTGGGGCTGAGCCGCCCGTCGAACTCTGCTGTCAAATCCACATCAGGCTCCGACTTTGACGAGTACGCGACCAGTGATTTTTCCCGCAAGCAGATCTTGTGCTGCTTCGATTGTCTGGTTCAGCGGAATTTCTGCGGAAATTGTGCTGAGCATCGCTGGATCGGTTTCTTTTGCCAGGCATTGCCACGCTTCATCCCTAAGCGCCTTTGGAGCGTAGACGCTGTCTATACCTATGAGCGCAACGCCCCTTAGTATGAATGGTGCGACTGTTGCTTGAAAATCAAGACCTTGGGCAAGTCCGCAGGCCGTAACTACCCCGCCATAACGCATTTGTGCGCAGACATTAGCCAAGGTATGGCTGCCTACGCTGTCAATGGCGCCAGCCCAGAGTTCTTTTTGCAGTGGCTTGCCTTTTTCGCCCAGGCTTTGGCGATCGATGATTTCTTTGGCGCCCAGCAGTTGCAGGCGATTCGCTTTATCTGTACGGCCGGTCGATGCGACGACATGGTATCCCCGGCGAGCCAGCAACGCGATGGCAAAGCTGCCAACTCCTCCGTTGGCGCCAGTGACAAGGATAGGCCCACTATCGGGATGAATGCCCTGACGGTGCAGTGCAAGCACTGAAAGCATGGCGGTATAACCGGCAGTGCCGATAGCCATGGCATCGCGATTCGATAGCGCTTGCGGCAGTTTTGTTAGCCATGCAGCGGGGACACGTGCTTTCTCGGCCAAACCTCCCCAGTGCATTTCGCCCATTCCGTGTCCATTGACGAGAACGGCAGTACCGGGTTCGAAGCTGGCGTCGCTGCTGTTTAAAACAATACCGGCCAGATCGATCCCCGGCACCATGGGCCAATGGCGTACAACAGGCCCTTTCCCTGTGATAGCCAAAGCGTCCTTGTAGTTGAGTGTTGAATAAGCAATTTGAATTTCTACGTCGCCCGCAGGCAACCGAGACGCTTCGATATCCTGGAATGAAGCATGTGTAGTGCCGTCATCGTTCTTTTGCAGAATAAGCCCTTTGAACATTTGTATCTCCTGGAATTGATAATAATTAGACCGGTCTATTATTTTTTGATTAAAAAACTTTACAGCGCTATGCGCTCAAAAAAATAACGCGCAAAAAGCGACATAGGTTCTTTGTTTCGTGTAAGTTTTGCGCGCAAAATTGCACCTTCCCAGCCTATCCAGAAAAACTCTGCTAGCTCGTTGGTGTTGGCGTCGGTGCTGATTTCACCCGCTGATTGAGCCTGTTGCAGGCAGGCTGCGGTTTGTTGTTGCCAGCGAAGCAGGACATTTTCCAGGCGTTGCCGGAATTCATCGTTTAGGCTGGCGAGTTCCTGACCAAGGTTTCCTATCAAACAGCCACGACGAAACTCGTATCTTTCCATGCCGAGCTGGGCTTGCTCTACGAATTCGTGAAGCCGCCCGAGAGGGCTCATGTTTTGGTCGTCGAGGATGCGTTGGAGTTTGCGGGCGAAATAGTCTGCGTAGCTATCGATAACAGCCAGGCCGAAATCCCGTTTGCTGGGAAAGTAATGGTAGAACGACCCTTTTGGCACATCAGCCAGGCGCAGGATTTCTTCGATGCCGGTTACCTGAAACCCGCGTTCCGAGCATATTGCAACGCCGCAACGAACTAGCGTCTCTCGAGTGGAGCCGCGCTCTAAGGAACGTTGAGCTCGGGGGCGCCGTGTTGCGGAAGGGGTAATCGAAGATGCTGTCATGCTTGAATACTAGACTGGTCTATTATTTATGATCAAGCAGGTACTTTCCCTTATGATCGCTGCATAGCCATGTGCTCATGCCCGGCGAGGGAGGCTTTGGCGGTCAGCCCTTGGCCAAACTGACGTTCACGGCCTTTGCATCCAGTAAACCTGTCAGCGCAGACGCTGGCACGCCTATCAAATAGCCGCGCCGGCCGCCGTTTAAATACACAACCGGATACTCCAAAAGTGCAGCCTCCACCCATACCGGCATTTTCTTGCGCGTAGCAAAAGGCGAGGTGCCGCCCACCAGGTAGCCAGAATGTTTTTGCGCTGTATCGGGGGTGCAGGGGCCGACTTTTTTTGCACCGATCTGGCGCGCCAGATTCTTGGTGGAGACTTCGCAGTCGCCGTGCATGACCACAATAAGAGGTCGTGCGTTTTCGTCTTCCATGATTAGCGTCTTGGCAACCTGGTGCAAGTCCAGCCCTAACTGTTTTGCGGCTTCGGTTGCGCCGCCATGGTCTACATAGTCATAGGGATGTTCGCTATAGGCGATTTTGTTTTTTTTCAGAAACTGCGTGGCAGGGGTTTCCGATACGTGTTTGTCTTTTGCCATGATGGTGTGTGTTTAACGAAGGGTAGGGCGTATCAGGCGGAATGCGTTGTAAACATTCTTGCTATGGCATTCAGGCCCGCGGGTGATGCTTGGCATGCAAGGCTTTCAGCCTTTCGCGCGCCACGTGAGTATATATCTGCGTGGTGGAAATGTCGGCATGGCCCAGCAGCATCTGCACCACGCGCAGGTCGGCGCCATGGTTAAGCAAGTGTGTGGCGAAGGCGTGCCTTACAACGTGGGGAGAAAGCGGCGTGTGTATGTCGGCCTGGACAGCGTGTTTTTTTACTATCAGCCAGAATGACTGGCGCGTCATGGCTGCGGCGCGTGCTGTGACGAACAAGGCGTCGCAGCGGCGCTGCCCCAGCAGTTCGGGGCGCGCCTGTTTTAAATACAAGTCTATCCAGTGTTGTGCTTCTGCGCCCAGTGGCACCAGGCGGTCTTTGCCGCCTTTGCCCATGTTGACGCGGACTACGCCTTCTGTAAGGCTGACATCCAATACATTGAGGCTGATCAGTTCGGTAACGCGCAGGCCTGTAGCGTAAAGCGTTTCGAGCATGGCGCGGTCGCGCAGACCCAGTGTGCTTCGTTCGTCGGGGGCCTGCAGCAGATCATCGACCTGGTTTTCCGACAAGGTTTTGGGAAAGCGGGCAGCTTGTTTGGCTGCGTGCAGGCTTAGGCAAGGATCTTTAGCAACCAGGCTGTGGCGTAGTGCCCAGAGGTAGAAGCGTCTTAGCGTAGCCAGGCGGCGGTTGGCGGTAGTGGCTTTGCTGGTTGGGTGTAGCGCCGCAAACCAGTCCTGGATATCGCTGGCATCGGCCTCTTCGAGCGCCTTGGCTTTCTTGCTGTGCAGCCAGTGAGCGAAAGCGCCGAGGTCACGCCGGTAAGCGGACAGCGTATTCTGGGCGAGGCCGTCTTCCAGCCAGATGGCGTCGATAAACGTGTCAATAGAGGCGGGCGGGATAAAAACCAAAGTGATGAAACCGTAGATGCCGAAGGCAAGTTGCTGATCGATAGAGGCGCTAACGCAGGCCTGAAAGCTTATTGCTATCTTATCCTATGCGGGTATTGGCGGTCTCTGTCGGATCACCGCAGGAAAAGTGTGGGATTCGATAGTGAGTGCTCCTCCAATTTGACTGTCGTTATATAGGTATATATATTACGGGTTGGTGCGGTATGTAATCTTCGCAGCGTATATCTATCAAGGAAGAAGAATGAAATTCAAACGGTTGGTTGCAACGGCGCTTTTTGCCGTGCTTGGTTGGAATGCTCCTGCGTCGGCAGAGGATATTGTGGTGTCTGCCGCTTCCAGCTTGACCAATGCATTTACCGAATTGGCTGTTCAGTTCCAGCAAGCGCATCCAGGCGCCAAAGTGCTGATGAGCTTTGCGGCATCGGATGTCCTGGTGCAGCAAATCGTGAACGGCGCTCCGACGGATATCTTTGCATCGGCCGATCAAAAAGCGATGGATAAGGCTGTTCAGGCCAAGGTGATAGATACGGCGACACGCAAGGATTTCGTTCGCAATGAAGTGGTGCTTATCGTGCCCGCCGATGATCCGTTGAAGATTCAATCGCTGGCTGACCTGAAGGCGGCAAGTGTCAAGCGTATTGCATTCGGCAATCCGGCAACGGTTCCTGTGGGCCGCTATACAAAGGCGGCGCTTGAACACACAGGCAACTGGGATACGGTCAAGCAGCACGAAGTTCTGGGCCAGAACGTAAGGCAAGTGCTGGACTATGTTGCGCGCGGCGAGGTGGATGCGGGCTTCGTTTTTGCCACCGATGCGGCCATCATGCCGGAAAAGGTTAAAGTCGTGGAAAAGCTGGCATCTCCTATACCTGTGCTGTATCCCATTGCTTTGGTTCAGCGCGATGGCCGGCATCCACAGGCAGCAGACTTCCTGGCGTTCATCCTGTCTGCGCAAGGGCAGGCCGTACTGGCTAAATTTGGTTTTTCTCAGCCTTAAGTGGCGTATGCATGAGCAGTTTTAGCATTCCTTTATTGCTTTCCCTGAAGGTGGCCGGTTGGGCCGCCTTTTTTGCGGCGGTCCTGGGCATTGCCACTGCCTATGGGTTGTCCCGCTGGCGTTCGCGCTGGTGCGACTTTATCGATTCCGTCCTGACTCTACCCATGGTGTTGCCCCCTACCGTCATTGGTTATTACCTGTTGGTGCTGTTGGGGCGCCGAGGCTGGCTTGGTCAATACCTTGAGCAATGGGGAATCCAACTGGTATTCACCTGGCAAGGGGCTGTGATTGCCGCTACCGTGGTGGCGTTTCCGATGGTGCTGAAGGCGGCGCGCGCCGCATTTGAGGATGTCGACCATACGTTGGAAGATGCCGCCAGGGTCTTGGGTATCAGCAACGCTGGTGTGTTTTTCAGGGTTACGCTGCCTTTGGCGTTGCGCGGTATTGTGGCAGGGGTATTGCTGGCGTTTGCTCGGGCTTTGGGCGAGTTCGGCGCTACCCTGATGATCGCAGGCAGCATCCCCGGGCGTACCCAGACGCTTTCCATTTCCATCTATGAAGCTGTGCAGGCGGGCAATGACGATCTGGCGCTAATGCTGGTGCTGATCACTTCCCTGACTTGTGTAGCCGTGCTGTGGATAGCGACCCAGCTAATGCCCGATAGATCGCGCATGTCGGGTTCCGGGAGCCGCCTGTAATGATACAAATACAGATAAAGCGGCGGGTGTTTTCCGGCAAGCGGGAATTTTTATTGGACGTGGAAATCGCTTCGTCGTCGCCACGTATAGCGCTGTTCGGGCCATCGGGCTCGGGCAAGACGCTGACTGTTCAGGCAATTGCCGGTTTGCTGCGCCCGGATAGCGGGAGTATCGATATCGGCGGGACTACGTTGTACAGCTCAAGCCGCAATATATTTCTTACGCCGCAAGACAGGCATTTGGCCTATCTGCAACAAGATTATGGCTTGTTTCCGCATTTGACCGTGGCGCAGAATATCGGTTTCGGCCTGCAAAAGGGCTGGCTTAACCTGCGGCGCCAGTCCTTGCCAGAGGCCGCGCGGCGCTGGATAGATGCTTTCGAGCTGGAGGCCATTCTGCACAGCTATCCGTCCGAAATATCGGGGGGCCAGAAACAGCGTGTAGCGCTGGCTCGAGCCTTGGCGGTAGAGCCCAGGCTATTGTTGCTGGACGAGCCGCTGGCTGCGCTGGATGCCGACTTGCGCGTGAAAATGCGCGCCGAACTGGCTGCGCTGCAGGCCCGCCTGGACATACCCACGATTCTTATTACCCATGACCCGGCTGATGTAGCGGTGCTGGCCGACAAGGTCTATCGGATTGAGAATGGAACAATAGTCGGAAACTGCAGGCCGGAAACGCTAGTGCAGGATCAGTCCAGTACGCCCAGCATGACGCTGGATGCCTTGAAAATAGCGTAGGCAGTCTGCCCTTCTTGTAGCCCCATGCTCTCAAGGCTTTCTTGGCTGAGCATGGCGGCAATGACTTGTCCGGTTTTTAGCTCTATGCTGACTTCGGCATTCACGGCCCCGGTAACGATACGGCTGATGCGACCCGGCAATTGGTTGCGGGCCGATAGCCTAAGGTCGCCGCCCGCCGCACCGACAATGACCGAAGACGCTTTAATGAACGCCAGTGCCCGTTTGCCGGGATGCAGGCCCAGGTTCTGCACGCTTTCGCTGGTTATGGTGGCAATCACCTGCAGCCCGTCGCCTATGGTTAGGGTGACTTCGTCGTTGACCGCGCCCGGCTTGATGTGGTCGACAACGCCCAGCAGTTTATTGCGTGCTGACGTTTGAATCATCATGTGTTGAATAAGCTCCAGGTTCTGGGCGGATTGCGTGCTGGCCTTGACCAGTTGGGCCATGAAACGTTCGTGCTCCTGGTTCAGTGCTTGGTAAAGCTGTATCAGTTCCCTGGCTCTTTCAGTCAGTGTGGCGCCGCCGCCGCGGTGGCCGCCAGTCGAGCGCAGTACCAGGGGTTCTCCGGCCAGGTTGTTCATGGTGTCCACGGCATCCCAGGCGGCTTTGTAGCTGAGACCGATTTTCTTGGCCGCGGCGCTGATGGACCCTTCTTCGCCGATGGCATATAGCAAGGCCATGCGCTTCTGGCTGCCCCAGTTTTGTTGCCCCGAGCGGAACGAGATTGAACCGCTGAGTTCTACAGGAAGGACGAGAGAAGGGCTGTTTGGTGTAGGCATAACGCAAGTGTAAGCCGCTGGCGTTGTTTGTCCAATGAAAGCGTGGGCATAAGTATCCAACCGCGCTAATGCCGCGCCAGCCATTGTCGTTAGAATGGGGGTTCTTGATTATTTACCCGCCGCACAGCAGGAAACCCCTGGAACAATGATAGATATCTCCGCCTCCGTTTCCCTGGATGAACTTTCCGAACAGGACCCCGATGCCACCCTGATCCTGACGGTCAACAACCGTCATGCTCGTCGTATTCTGGCCGAGTTGTCGGCCAGTCTGAGCGAGACGCGGCGTGTCATGGCGGTACCTGACATCATTCCTTTGTCGGGGTGGCTGGCTCAGGCGGCCGATCAGTTGTCGTTTGTCCCCGAAGCCGAACTGGCGTCACATACCGTTGATGCGTTCGGGTCACAATTCTTGTGGCAGCGCGTGATTGCCGATGCGGAGTCCGATCATGTGCTGCTGGACGTTTCCCAGGCGGCCCGGCTGGCGGCGCAAGCCGACCAGTTGCTGGATGAATGGCGCATTAGCGTGATCCCAGAACTGGAAACGACTGATTACCAGCGTTTTCTGGTCTGGCGCGAGCATTATCGGCTCATGTTGGACGAGATGGATCTTGAAGACGGCAATCTCGCCTATGAACGAATTCACGATGCCATTTGCGGCGGTTTATTAACTCTG
>DATJCP010000169.1:0-2588 GCA_035514715.1 Candidimonas sp. | reverse complement strand
GGAAAAGACTTTTTCCTGGGCTTTTTCCCGCACCGAACAGGTGTTGAACAGAATGATGTCGGCTTCTTCAGGATTCTGGGTCAGTTCCACTCCCTGGTCTTCGCGCAGTACGTCAGCCATTTTGTCGGAGTCGTATTCATTCATTTGGCAGCCGAAGGTGCGAATGAACAGCTTGCGGGTTTTTCCGGCCGCTGGAGCTGTTGGCTTGGAAGTGCTGGATTCCGTGGGGATAAGGAATTGTTCCGGGGCGCCGGGCTCTGTAGGAATCAGAAATTGCGTAGCGGCAACGGGAGCCTGGGCGGTAGGGCTGGCGGCTGCGGTTGCAGGGCGCTTGAGGGTGATTTCTTGCATGATGATCGCCGTGACGGGTGTACATCCCGGGGGCAGTAAGTTAAACCTTGGATTGTACCGTTTTTGGCTGTATGACGGCATTTTTGGGCGGATGGGCCGACATTTTATGAGGTGTGGCTATATTCATATAACGATAGCCCCTATAATCCCCCAAGATATTTAAAAAACATTGATATTGATCAATGACGTCTCGTTTTTTAGTGTTATGCGAAAGCTAAGGAGATAACAATGCAAGACACAACTAATTTAGGTAGGCGCCGCATGCTTGCGTCGACAGGCAGCGTTATGGCGCTGGCCGGATTGGCTAGCGTCGGCCGCGCCAGTGCTCAGGGCACCGCGCCAGCCGCGCCCGCAGCAGCGGCAGCGCCAGCAGCCGCCAAGTTGAAGCCGTTGCCGGCATATGCGGCCTGGAAAGATGCTGAGAGTGTCATCGTTCATAGCGCGAATACGATAGAAACCAAGCGCACGGCATTCGGTTCCGGTGTAATAACGCCTACCAATCGCCTATTCGTGCGCAATAACGTTACGCCTCCTTCGGCCGATATCGTCAAGGACCCCGATAGCTGGAAGCTGGAAGTCAACGGCGTGGGCAAACCGCGCACCTTTACCGTTGCCGAGCTGAAATCCCTGGGATTGGCCGCTGTAACCATCGTGTTGCAGTGTTCCGGCAATGGCCGGGCCTGGTTTCCCTCTAAGCCCAGCGGTACGCAATGGACCGTGGGCGCCGCCGGTTGTGCTGTGTTTACCGGTGTTCCGGTCGCAGCAGTGCTGGAAGCGGTGGGCGGCATGGCCGACGGCATGGTTTACATGACCAGCACCGGCGGTGAAGAAATTCCTGCTGGTATCGATCCCAAGACTGTCATGGTCGAACGCTCGGTGCCTGTCTCGGCCATCAAGGACGCCATCCTGGCTTGGGAAATCAACGGCGAACCCTTGCCCTTGGCTCATGGCGGTCCTTTGCGTATCATTGTGCCCGGTTACACCGGTGTCAATAACGTCAAGTACATCAAGCAACTGGCGTTCACCAAAGAACAGTCGCCTGCCAAAATCCAGCAAACCGGCTACCGCTTTGCGCCGCTGGGAGGCAAGGGTGAACCGACACAGGCCTCTATTTGGGAAATGCCGCCTAAGTCGTGGATCAATTTGCCTTCCGATGAAAGCAAAACGGTTCCTGCGGGGCAAGTACAGATCAGTGGCGTTGCCATGGGCGGCATGACTGCAGCGAAGACCATCGAGGTTTCCATCAACGGTGGAAAAGATTGGCAAAAGGCTGAATTCATCGGCCCGGATTTAGGCAAGTATGCTTGGCGCGAATTTGTGCTGTCGGTCAAGCTCAAGCCCGGTTCTTATGAAGTGGCCAGCCGCACGACCAACGATGCCGGCCAGACCCAGCCTGAAGAAAGGTTGGAAAACAATCGCGGCTATCTCAACAATAGCTGGCGCGATCATATGGTGAAGATAACCGTCGCCTAGTTTGAACCAGGTGTGTCCTGGCAATAGCTGTGACAGGATACGCCGATGAATATGCCCCTGAGCGGGGCATATTTCTTGCAATTATTTATCAGGATGTTGTTATGAAAGATTTGGTATGGCCCAAAGTGGTCGGCGGGCTATTGGTATGTTTTAGCAGCGCAAGTTTTGCCAGCGGCCCCGATGCGGCGCAACTGGAAATTGGCAAGGCATTGTTCAAGACGGGGGCAGTGCCGGCCTGTGCGGTATGCCACACGCTTGCCGATGCGGAAGCTGTCGGCACCATAGGCCCCGATCTGGACGAGCTCCAGCCGAATTTCGAGCAGGTCAAGAAAATGATACAGGAAGGGGCGGGTGCGATGCCTTCTTTTGCCGCGTCGCTGGATGAAAAATCCATCGATGCCATCGCGGCCTATGTGGTCCATGCAACCGGTGGCGCCAAGTAGTAGAAGTACGCCTGGTTCCGGAGCCGGACAATAAAAAAAGCACCGCAATTGAACGGTGCTTTTTTGTTGTCAGCTTTGCGGTTATAAGCCCGCCTTGCCCTTAGCCGATTTCGGCGCTGGGGTCGTCTTTCTTGACAGGCTTGACCATATCTTCGCGCTTTACGCCCAGCCACATGGCAATCGCCGCGGCAACGAAAACCGAAGAATAAATCCCGAACCAGATCCCGATGGTAAGTGCCAGCGCGAAGTAGTGCAGTGTAGGGCCGCCAAAAAACAGCATGGCCAGAACCATCATTTGCGTGGAACCGTGGGTAATAACGG
>DATJCP010000168.1:0-2225 GCA_035514715.1 Candidimonas sp. | reverse complement strand
GGCCAACAGGGCGCTTCGCGCCAGTGAAAAGAACCACAGGCTGATTGTCGAAAACACGATGGACCTGGTCGTCAAGCTGGATACAGAAGGGCGCTACACCTACGTCAACCCCGCCTTCATCAAGCTTTACGGCATTGACCTGGCAGCATCGCAGGACGAGCGCTATGACCAAAGCACCGTCAGCGACGACAGGCACTTGGCCCATCAGTTCTTCGAGCAGTTATCCCACCCACCCCATGCGGCCGCCTGCAACCTGCGGGAAAATACCCTTGAAGGCGTTCGTCATTTGCACTGGACAGGACAGGCAATTCTTGATGACCTAGGTAAAGTCACAGATATCATCTGCATCGGGCGCGATGTGACTCAACAAATCCAGCACATGAACAAGCTGGAAGAACAGGCACAACAAGACCAACTGACAGGCCTTGCCAACCGTCGCCACTTCATGCACGTGGCGGGCATCGAATTTGCTCGCGCCCAGCGCTACAAGCACCCACTTTCTCTATTGGCTCTGGATGCCGACCATTTCAAGAGCATCAACGACACCTACGGCCATCAGGCCGGCGATATCGTGCTCCAAAAATTAAGCAAAATTTTCCAGGATGTACTACGCGAAGTCGATATTATCGGCCGCATAGGCGGCGAAGAGTTCACGGTACTATTGCCCGAAACCGATCTTCAATCCGCCATTAAAGTCGCGCAACGTTTACTGGACGCCATAGGCGACAGCAAGGTGGTAATGGATACGGGCGTAACGATACGCTATACCGCGTCCATAGGGGTTGCCAGCCTGACCGATGCCACAACTAGCTTGACTGACTTGCTTAATGCAGCCGATGCCGCGCTATACCAAGCCAAGCATGCCGGCCGCAATCGAGTCAGCATTGCGGATACGACAACACCCACTGTCGAACAGCAGGCAAGCTAAGCCTATGTGTTGCCTTGGGGCTTATATACCCGCTCGGTAGAGGCTGGGAAACGCAAAAGCTTATCCGCCGGCCGTCTTGGACGAACAGTCAGTTCCCCTCCGCAGTTTGGACACTTTCCTGCCAGCACACCCTCTGCGCACGAAGCACAAAACGTACACTCAAACGAGCAGATACGCGCCTCGCTGGAATCGGGAGGAAGATCTTTATTACAACACTCGCAACCTGGACGCAGCTCTAGCATTTATCTTCCTTTAAAAAGGATTCTCCCCTGAGCTTGAGGCCAAGGGAGACTCGGAGCCTTTGAGGCCGCCCTTTTACCCTATTTGCTTAAGCATATAGCAGGACGCTTGCCCATAGCTATGCAAATTGGCTGCCTGGTGTGAACTGAGCTTATCCACAGCATCGTAGCCTAGCCCCTGCCAGAACTTGCGGGCTCCTGACACGGAGACCAGTGCGGAGTAATTCAACCCCTCTGCCTGTGCCATCTTCCAGGCAAGATAGACCAATTTCTGCCCAAGACCCAAACCCTGCGCACCGGTACCCACAGCCAAGTCATGCAGATAAAGGCTATCGGCCTGCTCGGGAATATCGAAGGTGCTGCTTAATGGCGTTATGTTTCCAACAACCGACCGATACGCAACCAGATAAGCGCATGCTTTGTTTTTGTCTTCGGCCACCCAGGCCGAATCGGGGGCGCTATCGAGCCGGGTTCGGATGGTGACTTCGTCTTCCAGAAGCTGGGCCGGATAGCACTGGGCCTGAATATCAAGCACGGCGGAAACGTCGGCGTGATTCATCAGTCTGAATTTATGCATGACAAGATCCCGCTAGCAAACAGCAGAATAAAAGGTACTGATTCAATGGAGGTAATTTATTTCGTAAGGCTGAAGTATTAGTTTACCTTGACCTGTTACTGGCGACGCAGTGAGAAATGCGATACGATCGCCGCACTCATATGAAGCTTAGGCCCTTTTGTATCGATGGACCAGCTCGCCGACGATGCCACGCCGAAAGGCCATCACGCAAATAATGAAAATCAACCCAATAACGATAGTGACCGATTCGCCCAGAATCTGGAACCACTGAATACCAGTAGCCTGACTTAAGAAACGACCGAACTCACCCACTTTATTCTCAAGCACAACAATAATTAACGCACCCAGCACCGGCCCAGTAAACGTCCCCAACCCACCAACCAAGGTCATCAACACCACCATGCCCGACATCTGCCAGGCTGCATCGGACAACGTGGCTGAAACGAACACCAACGCCTTGGTCGCCCCAGCCAAGCCAGCC
>DATJCP010000167.1:0-7675 GCA_035514715.1 Candidimonas sp. | reverse complement strand
GAAACGGCGCACATTACAAACCACCGATGGCTTTTGATTGGTACAAGAATATCAACGATACGGACATGGCGGCGCTGATCGCCTACCTGCACTCTCTACCGCCGCAACCGTTTGGAGGTAAAGAGAAATAAATATTAACTGGCGTCTGACTGACGCCAGTTGAATCAAGCATATGCATCAAGGTGCCGAGTCGACCAGCACCAACTCAGCATCTTCCAGTGCCGTAACCCGTATCGTTTGAACATCGCGAATAGCTGCGCCATCGCGCGGCTCTAGCGCCAGATCGTTCACGGTTACCTTGCCTTTTGCGGAAACCAAATAGCCGTAACGCTGGTCGCCAAAAGTATATTCAGCAGTCTCGCCAGACTTGAGCGTAGCGCCTAACTCCCGCGCATCGGTGCGAATGGGCAGCGCATCGTCATCGCCGGCCATGCCGCTGGCCAGCGCAACAAAGTGACCAGAGCGATCTTTCTTGGGAAAGGGTTTTGCGCCCCAGCTTGGAGGATCTCCGCGACGGTTGGGCATAATCCATATCTGGAAAATTTGCGTCGCGCCCGGCTCGCGGTTGTACTCGGAATGATGGATGCCCGCACCCGCGCTCATGACCTGTACATCGCCACTTTCAGTGCGACCGCTATTGCCCATGCTGTCTTGGTGCGTAATGGCGCCTTCGCGTACATAGGTAATGATTTCCATATCGGCATGTGAATGCGGCGGAAAGCCGGTATTAGGAGCGATTGTGTCGTCATTCCAGACACGTAGCGCGCCCCAGCCCATACGCTCGGGGTCGTAATAATTAGCAAACGAAAAGTGGTGCTTTGCTTCGAGCCAACCAAGATCCGCGCTACCCAGAGAATGAAAAGGCCTGTGTTCTATCATTGCAGTATTCCTTTAGATCTATTGTAGGTGCTTGAAACTATGGTAAAAAGGGAGGCTCATTAACGGGCGCACCCTCTATTTTTTGCCTGACATATATACAATGATGACATATATACTATGTTAAAAAAATGGTTACTTATCATCTGTTGCCTTGCGACGAGCACCGCCGTAGCATCGGAGGTCAGGCAGATATCCATCACAGAGGGCCCTGTTAATACACTGGGTAGCCACTCTCATAAGCACAAAGAAACCTCCCGGCTGGCCAACCTGCAGCAGATGTTTCTTAAAACGCCGCTTAGCGAACGCGTACGGATCAATTCAGCTTTCGGTTACCGACTGCATCCGGTCTCGGGAAAATGGGCTGGCCATCAAGGTATTGATTACGCTGCGCCCAAAGGTACCCCCATCCGGGCCACCGCACGTGGAAAAATCACATTCATTGGCGTTCAAAGCGGATACGGCAAAGTCATCTTTGTTGAACATGACAATACCCATTCCACCGTCTATGCGCACCAAAGCCGTTTTAAGGCCGGTCTGAAAAAAGGCAGCACCATACAGAAAGGGCAAGTCATTGGGTATGTCGGTTCAACCGGAATAGCCAGCGGCCCGCACTTGCATTATGAGCTACGGGTCAACAATCAACCGGTAGATCCGATACAAACCAAGCAACTGCTGGCAAGTGTGTCAGGCCAAGCGGCGCTGCCGCCAGAAGAATAATGGCTTAGGCCAATGCGTACTATGATCTCGTCCTCATAAGACAGATAGAGTAATTAAAATGTTGTTCGAAAAACACTGGAAAATCTGCCTTGTTGTGCTCTTTACCGCCATTAACGGGGGAGCGCATGCCGCAACAAACGAAGCCGAGCAATTACTGGAGGCTTCAGCCAAAGGCGACACGCAAATGGTAGTCCGGTTATTGGCGCAAGGCGTGCCAGTAGATGTGCGCGACGAACAAGGCAACACGCCGTTGCTGCTGGCCACTGATCGCAATCACCTGGAAGTCGCCAGGGCGCTGATCAACGCCAGCGCCGATGTCAATGCGAAAAACCGAATACACGATAGCGCTTATCTGCTCGCAGGCGCCCAAGGGCGACTCGATATTCTGTCCCTGACGCTAAGCCACGGCGCCGACTTGAAAAGTACCAATCGCTATGGTGGCACGGCATTGATTCCCGCCTGCGAACGTGGCCATGTTAAAGTAGTAAAAACATTGCTGCAGGCCGGCGTTGACCCCAACCATATCAACAACCTAGGTTGGACTGGCCTGCTTGAGGCCATTCTGCTCAGCAACGGAGGGCCGCCGCATCAGGCCATTGTGGCTTTGTTGATAGCTAGCGGCGCCGATGTCAATCTTGCCGATGCCCAAGGCGTATCGCCGCTTCAACATGCTCGCGAACGCGGCCAGGCCATCATCGCCGATATGCTCGTGGCTGCCAATGCCCGCTAAGTCCAGTGAAATAAAAAAACCTGATTCATCCAAGTGGGCAGGGCGCTTGGCTTTATTGCTGGTTTTCGCCCTAGGTATCAACCTGCGGCCGTTTCTTACCGCCGTTGGCCCCTTATTGACAGAAATTCGCGACAGCACAGGCTTGGGATTTCAAGGCGCCTCGCTGTTAACCGCCTTGCCGGTGCTATGCATGGGCCTGTTCGCCTTGTTGCTGCCCTGGCTGCGTAAATGGCAAAGCGAAAATAACTGGATCATTTTTGGCATGTCGGCGATTACCGCCGCGTGCCTATGGAGAGCCTTCTTAAGCAGCGGGACCGCACTGATCGCCAGCGCCATATTGGCCGGCATTGGCGTAGCCCTTGTCCAGGCATTGATGCCGGGCTTAGTCAAACGCTGGTTTCCGAAAAGAATGCCCGCCGCCATGGGCCTTTATTCCGCTGCCCTGATGACTGGTGGCGGTACGGCGGCAGTACTTAGCCCCCGCGTTGCCGAGGCTTTTTCCAGTTGGCAAGCCAGCCTGGGCATCTGGGTTATTCCCGCCTTCCTGGCCTTGATCCTTTGGGGCATTGCTCGCCCAAGAGAGGAGGGCGGGAGAGACAAACTCAATGCCCCGGCTCAGCATTTCTTTGGCAGCCGCCGCGCCTGGTTGCTGGCAGTCTATTTCGGTTTGATCAACGGCGGTTACACCAGCATGGTGGCATGGCTGCCGGTCTACTATCGCCAAATAGGCTGGAGTGCTCAAGACAGCGGTGAACTTATCGGCCTGATGACCATTTTTCAAGTGCTGGCTGCATTGAGTGTGCCGGTGCTGATTCGTCGGCAAAATGACCGGCGCCCTTGGTTGGTGCTGGCGCTGCTGCTTCAATTAGGTGGTTTGATTGGTCTGTTATCGGCGCCGCTGCAATGGTCAGGGTTATGGGTAGGGTTGATAGGCTATGGCCTGGGCGCCTGCTTCGCGCTTATTTTGACACTAACGCTTGAACACTTGAACGAGCCGCGTGCCGCAGGCAGCCTGGCAGCATTTGTGCAGGGCATAGGCTTCATCCTTACCGGCATCAGTCCTTACCTTACCGGCTGGCTGCGCGATATCAGCGGCGATTTCCAGGCATCCTGGATATTGCTGGCCGTCACGGTTGTGTTGATGTTGGCCGTTACCTGGCGTTTCGATCCTGCAGCTTACGCCAAGGCTATGGGTAAACATATATACCCATAGCACTAAAGGACAATTGACGGCATCACAGTACCTTGGAAAACTGATGCTGTTTTCTCATCTTTGAATTTGAGCCCCCAGCGGGCTATGAGACGCGTTAAAGAATGGTGTAGATAGAAACTTGTAATTAAGTTGTGCGATTTAGGAAGACACCTATATGAGCCCTTATCAATCAAATCTAGAGCCGTTCTCATTAGTACGCAATGACGCGCTGTTTCGTCTTCAGCGTGCCATCGGCCTGATTCCTCCTGACGGAAGCGGCATTCTGCGGCGCGCAATAGCTTACGGTCTGTTCTGCTGGATACCCATTGTTGTTTGGGCGTTGATGACGGGGCGCATGATGTCTCATGACGATCCCGAATCATTGGCGGGGCACTACGGAATCCATGTCAGATGCTTGATAGCCATTCCATTATTGGTTATGGCTGAGTCAAATGCACATACTATCGTTCCCACTTGCCTTGCCCAGTTTTTACGTACCGGCCTGGTTGATGAAAAACTAGAACCAAGATTTCGCGAGATGTTTGCACAGGATGCTGCCGTTCATGACCAGGCGATGGCTTTGCGAGGCACAGCCCGCTGGAAGCTGGCGTCAAGTGATGCCGACTTGAGCTTCCCGCATATTGTCGGCACATTTGAATGTGCGCTTGGGGTAGGCATCAGTAAAGAAGCGACGCCACGCCTATATCAGTTGGTGCAAAGAACGATCGTGGACGCTGGCATGGCGACATCAGCAGCCAAGCATAAGTACAACCGCACGCGGCCCTTTGTAACCTACAACGAAACCACATGCTTTCCGAAAGACGAACCTATGCTGCGAGCTGATGGTTCATACCCGTCGGGCCATACTGCACTGAGTTGGGCGACAGCACTCGTACTGGTTGAAACGGCTCCAGATCGCCAGGATGCTTTATTGGCGCGCGGGCGTAGTTACGGGGAAAGCCGCCTGATATGCAATGCCCACTGGCAAAGCGATGTGCTCGAAGGACGCTTCATTGCTGCCGCAACGGTAGCAAGCCTGCACACGGTTCCCGAGTTTTTGCAAGACATTGTCATCGCTAAGAAAGAGGTGACTGCCGCACGAAAATCCGGGAGTCAGCCGACACGGGACTGTACTGCTGAAGCTGACGCTCTAGCGCAGCCCATTCCCGGAGTGCTTTGACACGGGGTTCTGAGGCAGGGTATCAAATGCCAGCGGCCAGGCGGCAGCGTACCGCTGCTTGCCGTTGGTCATTTCCATTACTTTACATAATATACATTATGCGTATTTCGTGGACTACAAATTACGGCTAAATCTTTGGACCTATTGCCAGAGCGCTAGCGCTCGGAACTAAATTACAGCACCAATACCGAACTAAATTCCCCAGTCACCAAACGCGCGCCTTGACGCGTGCTGCGATTCATTCCATCGTCAAGCAGGTGTTTAAGAGCACGGCTAACCGGATCCGGGCGCGCGGCGCCGACATGGAATCAAGTGCGCAGCGGGTGGAGCAAACCTCGGCCCACTGGCTACGCCACACGGCCGGTTCGAACATGGCCAATAATAATGTAGATTTGCGTCACATGCGCGATAACCTCGGACACGAGTCCATCAGCACGACCAACACCTACCTGCACTCTTCGAATGATGCGCGGCAATTTAGGCAATTAAAAGGAAGCATCATGGATAAAGATCGAATCAAAGGCGCAGCCCACGAAGTTAAAGGCGCGGTAAAGGAAGCAGTTGGCAAAGTCAGCGGAAGTCATAGCACCGAGGCTAAAGGAAAGCCGAAAAGGCGGCAGGAACCATAGAACGCAAAATGGGCGAAATCAAAGACACTACTCGTGACGCTGCCAAAAAGTAACCATATTTTCGACTACGCCCTTTACGACGGACGTGTCGCGCCTGGAGCTAACATATCTGTGTATTCTCCTTTCGTAATTTCAGCCAAACCTCAAGCCCCCGCCGGGAACGACTGCTCCGCGGGCGTCACATCAACTTGTCAAGATTTCTAAGCGCAGATGCAGACTGTCGCAATCTGTACAAAGCGGAAAAGCTTGGGCTCCAACCAAGCCGACAGATGGTGCCCGCGGCACACCATATGCTGGGAACGCAACAAAAGGCGCTTTAAGCCTGGTGTGTCCCTCTCCCCCGGAGGAAGGTATGATCGAATTTGAAGTCAAAGATATGACTGACGCCGAGTGTGCAAAAACGATTACTCGTGTAATCAAGGAAACCGCGCCCGCTGCCTCCGTCGAGGTGGATCTTCCTAGTCATTTGGTGAGGATTGACGGCGTATCCGGCCCGGACAAGATCGAACGCGCCATTCGTGAGGTCGGGTACACGCCCAAGCTCAATCAGTAAAAGACTATCGTGCGCAGCCGCTCTCGAAAACGCTCCACCTCTAACTCTGTCATATACGTTGCTCTACTTGGCAATATGCTGGTTGCAATTAGCAAATTCGTTGGTGCGGCGATGTCAGGAAGCTCAGCAATGTTAAGTGAAGGCGTTCATTCAGTGGTCGACACCGTGAATGAAGGTTTGCTTCTGTACGGCATTCACCGAGGGTCAGCGCATCCCGACGATGAGCATCGCCTAGGCTATGGCCGTGAAGTGTACTTTTAGAGCTTTGTTGTCGCGCTGCTGATTTTCATGCTCGGTGCCGGCGTATCCATCTATGGAGGGATCATTCATATCTTGAATCCCCATCCTATTGAAGATCCGGGTCTATCCTACGTGGTGTTAGGCTTGGCAGCACTATTCGAGGGCTTATCCTGGGTATATACCTTGCGCAAGATCAAAGACGGCAAATCCTATAGCGAGTTACCGGGGGTGGTAATACGAAGTAAGTACCCGCCTACCTTTATCGTTTTACTGGAAGACAACGCCGCCTTGGTGGGACTGGCGATCGCTGCGATTGGTATTTACTTATCGAGTGCACTAGAAGAACCCAGGCTTGACGGCGTGGCCCCCATTTTTATTGGTATTACGCTTGCTCTTGCCGCAACTTTACTGGCTCGCCAAACCAAGGGGCTGTTAATAGGCGAAGCGGCAAACATAAAGACGCGTGATTCCATCATGAAACTGGTGGCTCAGGCCGAAGGCGTCATCAAGGCGAACGATATTTTTTCGGTGCATATTGCGCCGGAAGAAATCGTCGTGGCGCTGAATGTCGAATTTGACGACCAATTGCGCACACCACAAATCGAAGCGGTGTCAGTGTGACCGGATATAGCCAGAACCATTTGGATCAGGCCAGGCGCGATCTACCTTCCGGGTCAATGGTTTTGCGAAACGATGCTTCAAATCCTTTGGCCGCCAAAGAGTTGGCAGAAAAAGCTAACGAAATAGACGGCCTCGACGGGTTGTGCTCAATGCCGGCTTTGCAGCAATCAGCGTCCTCAACGAGACCGACGCCGGCTTCTTCGATCATATGATGAACGCCGACGTCCGAGGCCCTATTCTTCAAATGGCAACACTGGCTGAAATGCTTAACCCGGGCGCTTCGGTTGTTTTAACGTCGTCCACCAGCGCGTATGAAGGTGCGCCAATGGCAAGCGTCTATGCCGTGACGAAAGGCGCGATGATATCGATGGCTCGCTGTTGGGCCCCAGCCTTAGGCGAGCGCGATATCCGCGTAAATGTGCTCGCTCCCAGTCCAATCGACACAGATTTCCGTAATCTCATGTCGGACGACTTTCGGAACCAGTTTGAAGCGGATGTAATCGGCCGCTTGCCTCTACGACGGGATGAGTCAGCAGACGAAGCTGCAGCAGTCGCCCTATTCCTTAGCCTCAAAGGCCTTGAAGTGGCGTCGTGCAGCTGCTATGAGGCCGACAAGGCAATCTATGCTCTGACGATGGCCTAGCGCGCACTAACCAAGTAGGACATAACTTCGACCAATCACCTAGTCGGAGTCGAGAACTCGTTTATTAAGCTCAACCCCGAGTGCTCGTAAATGTGTTTGCTTTCAATTTTCGCACAGCCTATCAAAGTGAAGAGGCATATCGTAAACCTATGGCGGTTTGCCATATCCTCCTCCCATTAGGGGAAAATCATGAGCACTTATGATCCCAGGCACCTGGTAAAGAGCCGATAGGAAGTAAATCCGCTCCCAAAAAAGATGAGCATGCCACTAAGCCAGCTAATGAGCAGCATG
>DATJCP010000166.1:0-2460 GCA_035514715.1 Candidimonas sp. | reverse complement strand
GCAATCAGCTTGGCCGCCTCTTCAGGCTTGTTCTGCATCAGCTCGATAGCATCACGCTGCGCATCCAGAGACTTCCAAACCCCTTCCTTGTTGTTTTTCAGCGTTGCGCCGGAAGTAATCACCACCATGCAAGGGAAAGGCCACACAGCGCCGATTTCATAAATTTGCTTAACTGGCGCGATCAGCTGCGCAATGCTGGCCTGCGGTTCGAACAGGAAAGCGGCATCCACGCGACTGCCTACCAGCGACTGCACTGCCACCTGCGGGCTCACACCCATGATGGTCAGGTCATCTGGCGTCAGGCCGGCGTTTTTCAGGACCACACCGCGCAGCACCGTGTCAGCCGTACTGCCTTCTTTCTGCGAAGCCAGGGTATGCCCTTTCAAGTCGGCAACATCCTTGATGTTCGCGTCTTCACGCACCACGATAGCGTGAAAGCCGTGCTGCGCACCGCTTACCACTTTCAGGTCGGCGCCTTTGGATGACCAGGACGCCGCATTGGTAAAGCCCAATACGCCGGTATCTAGTTGGCCGCCGACAATGGCCTTGATCAGATCAGTGCCCGACTTGAACTCCACCAGTTCAACATCCAGGCCATGCTTCTTGTAGAAACCGCCCTCGTAAGCGGCGATTGCCTGCGCGTCATCCATGACGCGCAAATAACCAACCTTGAACTTCTCGGCAGCCATGGACTGCCCAGCCATGGTCAGCGCAACCAATGCCGGTATCAATAAACGTGAGAGCTTCATACTTCGATTTCCTCTATTAATTTTGCAACTTCGTCCTGTTCGGCATGAATCCCAAGCAGTCCTAAAATTTCTCTGCGCATGGCGGCGAATTCCGATAAATCATGGGTCTTCTCATGCCGCGATAGGTTGAATTCCTTGAGCACGGTCGCAGGACGCGAACTGAATACCAGAATCCGATCAGCCAGAAACAGCGCTTCGTCGACATCATGGGTAACCAGCAATACCGTAGGGCTGGCCTCACGTATCAGTTGGCGCAGCGCGTCTTGCAGCGTCATCCGGGTAAGCGCATCGAGCGCGCCGAAAGGCTCATCCAGCAGCAAGGCCTTGGGATGCGAAATAAAAGCACGCGCCAGCGCGGCGCGTTGCCGCATGCCGCCGGAAACCTGGTGCGGATAATAAGTTTCAAAGCCTGCCAGATTGACTTTCTTGAGCCATTCACGAGCCTGCTTGCGTGCTTGCTGCTTGTCGTTCCGTTGAAACTCCAGCGCCAGCGCCACGTTCTGTTCCAAAGTCAGCCATGGATAAAGCGCGTTTTCCTGAAACATCAATGTGCGTTCAGGATGCGGGCCCAGCACGGGCTGGCCATCAGCCAACATTGCACCGCCGGTGGGCTTTTCCAGGCCGGCTGCAATATGCAGCAAAGTCGACTTACCGCAACCCGATGGGCCTACCAGCGCAACGAGCTCGCCATCCTCGATATCACGACTGAAGTCCTCGATCACCTTGAGGCCGGAGAACTGCTTTTCTATATTCTTGAAGGACAGCTTCATTAAAATTCATCTTGCGGTTTGGTTATATCGAACTGTACTGACCGATTTAATGCCCCACAAGAATTTTTATTATCTATGCTTATGCATTCAGGAAATATGCAGGCAGCCAGTCCGGCGTAAAATCGCGGTCACCCGCCACCAAGTCCCCTCGTTCATCACACCCATGCTGCAAATTCTTTCCATCACCGCACCGATATTCATATTGATCGGGCTCGGATTCTCAGCAGTCATGAGCAAGCTTGTGACGCGCGAGCAGATACGCGGCATGGGCAGCTTTGTGATCACCCTGGCCCTGCCTGCACTCATCATCAAGGGCATGGCTGACAGCCCCATCGACGACATCGTCAACCCAGGCTTCCTGCTTGCGTACAGCGCAGGCTCGCTGGCGTCGTTCAGCCTGGGGTTCTTTATTCTGCGCAAACAGCGTAAACAAAGCCTTGGCAACAGCGCGATTGCAAGCCTGGGGATGTCGGCCTCAAACACCGGATTCATTGGTTACCCGATTGCCGCAATGGTTGTAGGTCCGTCCGCGGCCCTGGGAGTTGCCATGGCCATCATGGTGGAAACCGTAATCATGATTCCCCTGGCTCAAACGCTGGCAGACGCAGGGCATAGCCAAACCAGCGCCAAACTGAAAACACTACTGCAAACCGCCAAGCGCCTTGCCAGGAGCCCGCTGATTATTGCCATTGCGACAGGATTGACACTGTCGTTGCTGGAATTGCAACTACCGGCTGTCGCCATGAAAGTCATCGATATGCTTGCCGTCGCCTCGGCGCCGGTCGCCTTATTCGTCATCGGCGGCACCCTTTATGGATTAAAGGCGCGCGGCCTGATGGCGGACGTCGCAATGATCGCGGCCGGTAAATTGATCATTCACCCCACCGCCATTGCCCTGGCTTTCCTGCTGGCGCCGTCGCTCGATCCCAACCTGAAAACAG
>DATJCP010000165.1:0-3927 GCA_035514715.1 Candidimonas sp. | reverse complement strand
GTGCGCATCCACCACATGGCCTTCCTTGACCACGTAAAGACCGCCAGGCGGCAAATCTGCTCGCTGGGACAGCGCCTTGGCGACATCAGTGCAAATATAGACGTCTTGCAGCCAATCGTTCAGCAAGGTACGTAGATCAGGGTCGGTCAGGCGCAGCAAAGCGCTTAACGGATCCAGGGCCGACGCGGGCGGCTTAGCCGCCGACGCGGGCGGCACTTGGTAAAACGCCAGCCGGGCCGGCGGCGTATCGTTGACGAACGCACGGGCATGCTCAAGCTGGCGGACTTCAAGTCCTGCCATGCGCTCACGCAAAACCGCTTCAAGCGCCGTTTCCCAACCCGCCTCAATATGCAGCTTTTGCCACAAACGGCCTAATCGGGATAATTCATGGCGAGCCAGCCAGGGCTCCAAAGCCCCCTGCTTTTGTACGTCTTCCTGCAACTTGGTCAAAGCGGCGAGGCGCGCATCCAACCGCGAAACGGCTTGTGACTCTTCCTGCGAGGCGGCCTGGGCCTTACGGCGCTGCTCGTCCAGCTCTGGCAGCCTATCTTCCAGCTCGACCAACTGTCCTTGCGCTTCCTGCAACTGTTCATCCATGGCGGCACTATCGCCAGCCAGACGGGCAATATTGTCAGGGTCGGGCGCATTCAAGCTACGCAACTCTTGTTCCAACCGCTCTTTGCGCAGCTCCAGCGCCTGCACCTGGCGATCAGCGTCGCGCTGGGCCTGGGCGACCAGCGCCAACTCTTGTTCGACGCGGGCAAGCACGCCACGCATTTCATCGCGCGAAGCTGCAGCAAGCCGCACTTTGTTTTCAATATCGGGCAGATGCGCTTGGGCATCCTCGGCACTGGCGCGCGACTCTTCGGTTCGCGCAGCAGCCGCTTCCAGATCGGCTTCGGCCTGGGCAATTTGCTCGGCGCAGTGTGTTTGCTGATCAGCCCACTCCTGCAGTTGTTCCTGCAGTTGCGTACGGCGCGACTGAACACGGTTACGGGAATCCACGACATGGCGGATTTCGGCTTCCAGACGACTGACTTGCGCACCCGCTTCAAACAGCAGACCTTGAGCCGCATGCACGGCATCACCTGCGGCATAGTGCGCCTGACGACGTGATTCCAGGGCCGACTCGCCTGCCCGCAGGCTGGCCGTTGCCGCTTCAAGTTCGGTCTGCGCTTGCTCTATTGCCAGAAATTTGTTTTGCTGGTCTTGCCGGGCATTGCTTTCTTTCAGCAACCACAAGGCATGCTGCTTTAGCCCGCCCTCGTCCTGCAAAGCGCGATATTGCCGTGCGACTTCAGCCTGCGCCTCGAGCTTTTCAAGCTGGGTGCCCAATTCACGCAAGATGTCTTCGACACGAATGAGGTTTTCGCGGGTATCGCCCAAGCGGCTTTCCGTCTCGCGGCGCCTTTCCTTATAACGCGATACGCCTGCTGCCTCTTCAAGATAGACCCGCAGTTCCTCAGGACGCGCCTCGATCAGGCGGTTGATCATGCCCTGGCCAATAATGGCGTATCCGCGCGCGCCCAGCCCCGTACCTAAAAAAATGTCGTGAATATCGCGACGGCGTACTTGCTGACCATTAATGTAATAACTGCTGGCGCCATCACGGGTCAATACCCGCCTTACGGCAATTTCAGCGTACGTGCTCCACTGCCCCACCGCACGGCCTTCCGAGTTGTCGAATACCAGTTCGACCGACGCCCTTGCCGCGGGCTTGCGATGACCCGAGCCATTGAAAATGACGTCCTGCATGGACTCGCCGCGGAGTTCCGAGGCTTTGGTTTCACCCAGCACCCAGCGAACCGCATCAATAATGTTGGATTTGCCGCAGCCATTGGGACCCACCACGCCGACCAGTTGACTGGGCGTGGGTATGACTGTCGGTTCGACAAAGGATTTAAAACCGGCAAGTTTTATTTGGGTCAGACGCACAATAAGCGAGTAATAGAAAGTGAATGGCGCCACACGCCAAATGCGCGAACACAGCTACCAAAACAGCCCGAAAATCGGGCTTGAAATCCTCACCTGTAATCGTCTCGTATGATAACGCACACTGGGGGGCATTCGAGGCCGAAAAACAAATGCGCTATTATTTTCTGTTTTTTCGTTACCCAAAGCTATACTCGTAGGCATTTTTCGCCATTTGGCTGCCCCAGGCTCACTACTAACCATTCAATCGAGACTACACCTTGAAAAAAGGCTTTTATCTGGTCATGATAGCCCAGGCGCTTTCGTCCGTGGCAGACAATGCATTGCTTATTGCTGCCATAGCGCTGATAGCCGATTTACAAGGGCCCGATTGGATGGCGCCCATGATGAAATGGTGGTTTGCCCTGGCTTATGTCGCCCTTGCCGCCTTTGTCGGAGCTTTTGCGGATGCCTATCCCAAAGGCAGGGTCATGTTCGCCACCAACGCTGTCAAGGTCGCAGGCTGTCTGTTGATGTTCAGTTGCCAAAGTCTCGGCCTGGGCAACCAGGAACAGCTATTCATGGTGTTTTGTGCCTATACCCTGGTCGGAATCGGCGCGGCGGCCTATTCACCAGCCAAATACGGCATCGTCACTGAGATGCTGCCGCCCGAACTACTGGTCAAAGGCAATAGCTGGATAGAAGGCCTGACGGTTCTCTCCATCATTGCCGGCACCGTCCTGGGCGGCATACTCATCAGTCCGACAGTCTCGGATGCTCTGCTGTCCCACCTGTGGATCAACGCTCTGGTGCAAACGCGCACAGAAGCAGCCATTCTGGTTATCGGCGTGGTGTATCTGCTGGCGGCTGCCTCCAACTTGCTGATACCGCGCACCAATGTGCGCTACCCCAAGCAGCACACCAATCCAGCCAGACTGGTATGCGACTTCATGGGCTATGTAAAGATACTGTGGCACGACAAAATAGGCCAAATATCGCTGGCGGTCACCACCCTGTTCTGGGGCGCAGGCGCTACGCTGCAATTCATTGTGATTGAATGGGGAGCCCGGCACTTGGGCTATCGCCTGGATCAGGCTTCGATACTGATGGGCGTGGCGGCCGCAGGCACGGTAGCCGGCTCTATTCTGGCCGGACGCGTACCGTTGAAACGCGCACTGTCAGTGTTGCCGGTAGGTATCATCATGGGCTTTGCCGTCATGCTGATGCCGCTGGTCAACGATTCCTGGGCGGTTTACACCGTGCTGCTGCTGATAGGCGGCTTATCGGGCTTTTTCGTTGTACCCATGAATGCGTTATTGCAGCACCGGGGGCACGTGCTGCTTTCCGCCGGTCACTCGATTGCCGTGCAAAACTTCAATGAACAATTGAATATCCTGCTGATGCTCGCGCTTTACAGCCTGATGCTATGGCTGAATCTACCCATCAATGCCATTATCGTCATCTTCGGCTTGTCGGTATCTGCCTTGATGTTGGTGTTCATACACTGGAATCGCCTGAACCACCGGGCCAATCCTGGCCTGGAAAACACCATAGGCCAGCACGGGCATGGCCAGGCTCTAAAACATTAAGTACCTGGCAGGTTACGCGGCTAAGGCTGGTCCGGCAACATAGAGCGGGCCAGATTCAAATCCTGCCAGGCATCGGCCTTGTGCTGCGGACGCAACAACAACGATGCGGGATGGTAGGTAGCGACCAGCGGAATATCCTCCCCTGATTCGCTGCGCAAGTGGTGAACCTGCCCACGCAACTGCTCTAACTCAGTGTCAATGCCCAGCAACGCCTGCGCCGCCAGCTTGCCCAAGGCAAGAATACGCCGTGGTTTCAAGAGCATGATCTGGCGCTGCAAATAAGGCATGCATGCGGCAATTTCCTCTGGTTTGGGAGTACGGTTGCCTAAAGGCCTGCATTTGATCAAATTAGTGAAAAACACTGCCGATTCCGGCAAGACACCGATAGAGGCCAGCATGGCCTGCAACAGGACACCGGGTCGGCCTT
>DATJCP010000164.1:0-2310 GCA_035514715.1 Candidimonas sp. | reverse complement strand
GGCCCAGACTTCCATGCAGAATATCAAGGCGTGGGCCAAGCGCAATCCCGCACGCGTGCAGGAAATGCTCAATGCCAATCCAGCCATGGTTTTTTTCAATGAAGAGGCAGTAACCGATCCTGAGTTGGGTCCCAAAGGGGCATACAGTATCCCGCTGATCGGGCAGCGGTCCGTCGCAGTCGATACGACGTTTGTGCCGCTGGGCACACCGGTATTCCTGGCAACCAATTATCCGGCCTCCAACAAGCCTCTTGCGCGCGTTGTGTTTGCGCAAGATACGGGGGCGGCCATCAAGGGGGCTGCACGCACTGACTTTTACTGGGGCTTTGGCGACGAGGCCGGAGCCATGGCCGGGCGGATGAAGCAGCGCGGTGAAATGTGGGTATTGTGGCCTAAACAGGCGGGAGCTCCTTCTGCGCGATGAGTAAAGAATCTGTACTGGTATGCGGCACCGGCATTGCCGGTCTGGCGGCGACTTTGGGTTTGACCAAGGCTGGTTTCGATGTGGCGCTGATCGGTCCGCGAAATGCGCCGGCGCCTGTCGCCCATGATATCTATTGTCCCAGGGTGTACGCTATTTCCGCCGCCAGCCAGGCTTTTCTGGCCAAGCTGGGCGTATGGAACATGATGGATGCGCGGCGCCTGACGCCAGTGGAAACCATGGAAGTTTACGGCGATGGCGGCGGCAAGTTAAACTTGCATGCATGGCAGTCTGCCCAGACGGCCTTGGCCTGGATCGTCGAATCCAGCGAAATGGAGCGTGTGCTGCAACAGGCAGTGCAGGTATTCGGCGTTACATGGCATGCCGAAAAGTTCCAGCGCCTGGAGTCGAACAAGGTTTTTACCGATACAGGCCGGGCATTGCAAGCCGACTTGCTGGTCGGCGCCGATGGCGCCCAGTCGCCGGTCCGCGCGGCCGCCGGCATTCAGCATGAGTCCAAGCCTTATGGCGATATGGGTCTGGTGGTGCACCTGGATGCCGAGTTGCCGCATCAAAACATTGCCTTGCAGTGGTTTACCGGGGATTCGATTTTGGCCTTGCTGCCTTTGCCGGACACTGCCGACGGGCACCAGGTATCCATGGTGTGGTCCATGCCTGAAGCCATGGCCAAGGAACTGATGGCGCTGCCTGAAGGCGACCGTAATCGGGCTCTTGAAACCCGTCTGGCGGCAGCCAGCGGCGGGCGGCTTGGGCGCCTTCGCGTTCGCAGCCCGCTCTTCGGATTTCCGTTGTTCCTTGAGCATAGCGGCATGGTTGCCCCTGGCGTGGCGCTAGTAAGCGACGCGGCCCATCGGGTGCATCCGCTGGCGGGGCAGGGGCTGAATCTTGGGCTGGCCGATGTTGCGGAACTATTAAGTGTCCTGGGTGCCAAAGAGGCCTACCGAAAAGTCGGGGACCTGCGCGTATTGCACCGTTACCGGCGCGCGCGTGCCGAACCCATCATGGCGATGCGTATGGCCACCGACGGTCTGCATCGCCTATTCGCCGCACAGGCAGCGCCTGTTGTCTGGGCTCGAAACCTGGGCATGCAATGCGTCGATCATCTGCCGTTTATCAAGCGCTTTCTTATTGGCGGCGCGGCGGGGCAGTAAGTGTCTGCCCCAGTGGCCGATACGGCGCGCTAGCGCCGTAATTCGGCACCTGTCCTTATTTAATCAGGAGTTTTTTTTATGCGTTTCAGTTTCAAAGGTCTGTTGGCAACGGCATTATTTGCCAGCTTGAACATCGTCGCCGGCACAGTGCACGCCGAAGGGGTTGTGCTTTCGACCAAGGGCAATAGTACTGGTCCGGCAGCAGTTGTGTTGTCCACTGAAAGCGTGCGCAAGAATTTTGCCGAGCGTTTTCCCGGTATCGATATTGCCGATGTAAAGACCACGCCGTTTCCTGGCCTGTTTGAAGTGCAGATTGGCATGGATTTGCTGTATACCGACGCCAAGGTAGATTACATTTTGCAGGGGGCCTTGGTAGATGCCAAGAGCCGTACCGATCTGACGGCGCAGCGCCTTGAAAAGTTGGCGCAAGTATCGTTTTCAGCTCTGCCGCTGGAGCTTGCCGTCAAGCAGGTAAAAGGCAATGGCGCACGCAAGATGGCCATATTCGAGGATCCGAATTGTGGTTATTGCAAGCGCTTGCATGAAACCATGAAAGACATAGACAACACCACTGTCTATACCTTCCTGTTCCCTATTTTGTCTCCCGACTCGGAAGTGAAGGCGCGCAATATCTGGTGTGCCAAAGACCAGGCTGCTACTTGGCGCGCCTGGATGCTGGACGGCAAGACGCCACCGGATGCCAATTGCGAAACGCCT
>DATJCP010000163.1:0-4084 GCA_035514715.1 Candidimonas sp. | reverse complement strand
TGCCGCCGCACGGGCAGCGATCAAGGCTTCAATTTGTTCATTCGACAACGATGTGGCAACCGCAGGACCGCGCTGATAGCGGCTGGGCGATTGCAGATACTGGGCAGGATCCGACTGCAACAGGCCAAGCAAACCGCCCAGCGCACGCATCAGGCCCGACGCTTGGCCCGAGCCGCTGCGATTGGCTTCCGACGATAGCTCGAACAGCGCGGCAACCGCGCCGGAACTATTGAAATCGTCATCCATTGCGGTGCGAAATGCTACGGCGCTGGGATGGTCCCAATCAATATCAACCTGGTCAGCCGGTACATTGTGCAGCGTCTGGTACAAGCGATCCAACGCATTCTGTGCATCCAGCAGATTGTCCGGCGCATAGTTTTGCGGGCTGCGGTAGTGATTGCGCACAATGAAAAACCGCAGCATTTCGGCTTCGCGCGGATTTGGCTGGTAACTTGCCTGATCGTCGGACAGCGATGAATCGGCGGCAATGGTGGCCCGTATCGTCCTGAAATTCCCCAGCGACTTGGACATCTTGTCGGCATCGACCATAAGGGGGCCGCAATGCATCCACACCGACGCGAGCTTGCCGCCGAAAGCGCCTTCGGACTGCGCAATTTCATTTTCGTGATGGGGGAACTTCAAGTCGGGACCGCCGCCATGTATATCCAGAGGGAGGCCCAACAAGGCTTTGCTCATGGCCGAGCACTCTATATGCCACCCAGGCCGGCCCATGCCATAAGGGGATTCCCACTTGGATTCCGCCGGCTCATCTGCCTTGGCCGATTTCCATAAAACAAAATCCAAGGGATCACGTTTGCTGGACGCCACCGCCACGCGCTCACCGGCACGCAGGTCGTCAAGGGATTTACCCGACAGCTTGCCGTAACCGGGAAAGTCGCGCACGGCAAAATTGACGTCGCCGTCTTCCGACTGATAGGCCAGCCCATTGTCTTCAAGACGCTTGATAATGCCCAGCATCTCGCCCACATGCTCGGTTGCCAGCGGCTCGGCGTCGGGAGCATCAACACCCAGCGCGCGTTCGTCGGCATGCATCGCATCGATAAAAAACGAGGTCACCTCATTCAAGCGACGTCCGCTTTGCACGGCCCGGCGGATGATTTTGTCGTCGATATCCGTAATATTGCGCACATAATTCACTTTATAGCCGCTTGCCCGCAGCCAACGCTGCACGACATCGAAGCTCACCAGCATACGCGCATGCCCAAGATGACAGAAATCGTAAACCGTCATGCCGCATACATACATGCGGACTTGACCAGGATCTACGGTTTTCAGTGGCTCTTTGGCGCGGGAAAGGGTGTTATAAATGTGCAGCATGTGCGGTAAATGTCTATAAATAAGTACGATTGCGGGCCTGATCAATACTGATCCGGTTGCAGTAAACTGGGTGCAAAGCTCAAAGCATGGCTAAAATGGCGGTCGATAAGTATAGCAAGCGGGCAAAACAAGCGCTGTACCGACTAGGCCGCTTTCCGTTTTAGCACTGATGCTATACCACCAACGCAACCCTTACATATAGGTGCACAACCTGTGTTTCGAATTACTTGCCGTGCAGTACTGATCGCCCTTATTGCGGGCGGGCTGTCGATGCAAACAGCCGGCGCCCAAGCACCTGCCCCGGGCCTTGTGCCACACGCCGATCTTACCGCCACACTGGATAACGGTCCAGGCGACAAGGTTTTCAGCAACCAGTCCAGCGGTATTTTCGTTCAATTGGACCAGCTACCGCCGGACAGCAGCGACAAACTGTTCAATGACCCCCGCCCCATAGAAGGCGGCTGGAAAGGCTTGGCCAACTTGCTTGAAGCCCTTACGCCAAGCGTTGACACGGAAATCCCACTCACCGCTTCCCAGATCACCGACAGAATATCAACAATGATAGACAGTGGGGAATACCAGGAAGCCCTGAACGTCATAGAAAAGCGTACGCAACAATACGAGGCCGGGCGCAGCTTGGGCACCGATGTGCAACTGATGTTCCTGCGCGGTCGGGCGCTTGCCGGGCTGGGCCGGCACGATGAAGCCATAGACCTTTACCGCAACATGACCACGCAGTATCCGGAACTGCCCGAACCCTGGAACAACCTGGCTGCGGAATATGTTAAACAAGGCAAGCTGGAAATGGCGCAAGACGCATTGACGATGGCGCTTTCAGCGAACCCGAACTATGGCACAGCCAAGGCTAACCTGGGCGAAGTCCAGCTTATGCTGGCCCGCCAGTCATTCCAGAGCGCCGCCCAGTTGGGTGTCAGCGGTTCGCAAGGCAAAGCCAATGCCGCAGACAAACTCCTGCAAAAGTAACCAATCAGGGATACCATTTACACCATGTCTTCACTTACTCGTCTTACTCGCACGTTGAGCCCCGCGCTACGTGTTTTTGGCATTGCTTGCGCAACATCGCTGGCGCTCAGCCTGGGCAGTGCTGCACAAGCTGCAACTTCAACCCCAACTCAAGGTAAACCTATGAGCACAACTCCTCACGTCAAACTTCAAACCAACCACGGCGACTTGTTGATCGAACTGGATGCCGAAAAAGCACCTAAAACCGTCGAAAGCTTCCTTACCTACGTTAAAGAAGGTTTCTATGACGGTACGGTTTTCCACCGCGTCATCAATAACTTCATGGTCCAGGGCGGCGGTTTCGATGCCAGCATGAAGCAAAAGCAAACTCATGCAGCGGTCGAAAACGAAGCCGACAACGGCCTCAAGAACAACCGCTACACGCTGGCCATGGCCCGCACTTCCGACCCGCACTCTGCTACCGCCCAGTTCTTTATCAACGTTGCCGATAACGACTTCCTGAACTTTACAGCGCCTACGCCTAACGGTTGGGGCTATGCTGTTTTCGGCAAGGTCATCGAAGGCACTGAAATCGTCGACAAGATCAAGACTGTAAAAACCGGCAACAAGGGCTTCCACCAAGACGTTCCCGTCGAAGATGTCATCATCGAGAAAGCCACGATTGTTGAGTAAGATACCGCTGGCAGGTACGGTCTGGATTGCCTCGGATATCCATCTGGGGCCCAACACACCAGCTACCGCCGGCGCGTTCCATCTGTTTCTGGACAAGGCATGCGCTCAGGCGGATGCCTTGATTTTATGCGGCGACATTTTCGATGCCTGGATAGGCGACGACTTTGCGCTTTCCGCGCCGCCTGAATGGCTCTCGGAAACGCTGACCAAGCTTGCCGCCGTATCCAGAAGAATGCCCTTATGGCTGGGGCGCGGCAACCGGGACTTTTTAATGGGCCCGGCGCTGACCAAACACCTAGGGGCGCAGCTTTTGCCCGATACGGTATGCCTGGACACCGATTACGGACGCATACTGTTATCGCACGGCGACGAATACTGCACTGCCGACCCTGGCTACCAGCGCTTCCGGCGCATAGTACGCAACCCCGTGGTGCAAAAATTATTCCTGGCCCTCAATCTGAAACTGCGGCGCGGCATTGCCGATTGGGCAAGACAGCGCAGCATGGCTGCCAATCGCTATAAATCCCTGAGCATCATGGACGTGAACCAAACGGCCATTGAACAAGCGCTACGCGATAGCGGCGTTGTCACCATGGTGCATGGCCACACGCACCGCCCTGCCGTCCACCAGCTTACGGTAGACGGGCTAGCCTGCACACGCATTGTGCTGCCCGACTGGGAATACGACCATGGCGACGTGCAACGCGGCGGCTGGTTGTCCATAGACCGCAACGGCCCGGTCCTGCACCACTGAACTCAAACACCTCAGGCGTCAAAATCCAGCTGTAGCTGCGCAATGGCATCGCGCTGGCGCACTTGCACCCGCTTGGCAAGACGGCTAAGCAGATAGGCCGTCAGGTGTGCGGCAGCCTCAGGGTCGTCCAGCAAGGCATCAGCGGTAGGCGCACTGGCACGGGCAGCCGGCAACGCAACGCCCGAATAGGTAAACGTCACACGCAACGCATACTCGTCTAAGCGGGTCCTGACCTCTAGCCAAGGCGCTTCCGGCGAAATCCGCTGACTATGAGCCAAGAGATCGAAAGCCTGCCACACCGCCTGCTCGGCGCGCTGCACCGCATCGCGCCTGGCG
>DATJCP010000162.1:0-3763 GCA_035514715.1 Candidimonas sp. | reverse complement strand
ACGCCAATGATATCGCCGATATCCCAGGTCTTGAACTGGGCGTACAAGTCTTCGCCGATGTTGTTCTTGTCCAGGAAAATCTGGATGCGGCCAGTGCTGTCTTGCAGCGTGGCAAAACTGGCTTTGCCCATGATCCGCTTGAGCATCATGCGGCCTGCCACAACAACGTGCTTGGCCACTTCGGCCAGCGCGTCTTTATCGAGGTCGCCGTAATCTTTGTGCAGGTCGGCAGCTACGCTGTCGGGGCGAAAGTCGTTAGGGTAGGCGATGCCGGCGGCGCGCAGTTTTGCCAGCTTGCCACGGCGTTCGGCTATTAAATGATTTTCGTCGGTGGCAAGGGTAGTTGGCGTAGGTTCGTTCATGGTCTATGGTAATTAAGCGTAATTTCGAATGTCGTCGAGCACGGTGGCGCCGAAGTTGTCTTGGGCGATATAGCGCAGTATTTTCTCGGCAACGGCGTCTGGGGCGGATAGCTGCCCTTGTTCGTGCATCTGCGTAAAGCGTTCCACGTTGGGAAAGCTGCTGGCGTCGCTGCCACGGATTTGTTCCTGCATGCCGGTATCGATGACGCCGGGGGCAAGGGAAGCAATGCGTACGCCGTGGTTTTCAGCGTGCAGTACTTGCGTGTAGTGATCCAGGGCGGCTTTGGTGGCGCAGTAGACGGCCCAACCAGGCATGGGATTGCGTCCCGCACCTGACGATATATTCAGGATGCGTCGGTCGGGGGCGCCTTGCGTGGCCTGCAGAAATGCGGAGGTAAGCAGCATGACGCTGGTCACATTCAGGTTGAAGGCGGTGGCGATAGCCGCAGCATCATCCAGGCTGGGCGCCTGGTTTATGGGTTCGACCGTTCCTGCGTTGTTGATCAGCAAGTAGCGTTGGGCGCCTTGGGGCAGGCTGGCCATCACTTCTTTGGCGCTTGCCGTAGCCGCTGCCGGGTCGGCCAGATCGGCCTGCACTTGCTGCAGCAAGCCACCGGACTCGGCAGCTTGCGCAGCCAAGGCGGCATTGTGGCTGCGCGCAATGGTAATGAGCTGCGTGCCCGGTTTCAGCAGGCTGAGCGCCAGGGCGTGGCCCAGGCCTCGGGAAGCACCCGTAACAATGGCAACGGTCGATAACTCCATATTTATACCCCTTGCTTCAGGCTGGCCTGAATGAATGGATCAAGATCGCCGTCCAGCACTTTCTGGGTGTTGGATATTTCGACGTTCGTGCGCAGGTCTTTGATACGGCTTTGATCAAGCACATAGGACCGGATCTGGTGCCCCCAGCCGACATCGGTTTTGGAGTCTTCCATTTTCTGCTGCTCGGCCATGCGGTTGCGCATTTCCAGTTCGTACAAGCGCGACTTCAGCATTTGCATGGCTTCGGCGCGGTTACGGTGCTGGGAACGGTCGTTCTGGCACTGCACCACGATGCCGGTTGGTATGTGCGTCAGGCGCACGGCAGAATCGGTCTTGTTGATGTGCTGGCCCCCGGCCCCGCTGGCGCGATAGGTGTCCACGCGTAAGTCGGCAGGGTTGACGTCGATTTCGATCGAGTCGTCGACTTCGGGATAGACGAAGACGCTGGCAAACGAAGTGTGGCGGCCATTGGCGGAGTCGAATGGGCTTTTACGCACCAAACGGTGCACGCCGGTTTCGGTGCGCAAATAGCCGAAAGCGTATTCACCCTGGATCTTGATGGTGGCCGACTTGATGCCCGCGACGTCGCCGTCGGACTCTTCAAGCACTTCGGCCTTGAAATCCTTGCGTTCACAATAGCGCAGGTACTGGCGCAACAGAATAGAGGCCCAGTCTTGTGCTTCGGTACCGCCGGCGCCGGCCTGGATATCCATGAAGCAATTGAGCGGATCAGCAGGGTTGGAGAACATGCGCCGGAATTCAAGCTCTTCCAGGCGCTCGCCCAAGGCGTTGGTGTCACGCTCAATGGCAGCCAAGGTGGCATCGTCGTCGTCAGCCGAGGCCAATTCAAACAGCTCTTGGGCGTCGGTCAGGCCGATGCCGATTTCAGTGAGGTTGTGGACTGTATTTTCGAGGCTTTTTTTCTCGCGGCCCAGCTCTTGCGCATGTTTGGGGTCGTTCCAGACCTCGGCGCTTTCGAGTTCGGCGTTTACAACATGCAGACGTTCAGACTTGGCATCGTAGTCAAAGATACCTCCGTAGCGCCAGCTGGCGATCCGCGTAGTCTTCCAGGCGGGCGGCAAGTTGATTTTGGCGTTCGGCTTCCATAAGTATTCCTGAATAGGTTGTGCTCGCGTATATCGCGATTCTTTGGTTTAACCAAGCATTTTAACCCGTGTGGGGCGTAGAATGCGGCTTACCTACCAAGACAGACCGAATTACGTTGGAAATCATGGGTTCTTTTATATCGGATAACGATCTTAATGGCGCAGTAGTTGTGCCTACGGGGCCAGCGGCGCCTCTGCGCGGGTTGGTTGGCATGTCTCCGGCGAATTTCGGCATGGTGATGGCTACCGGCATTGTGTCGCTGGCGGCAAGTCTGTTGGGGCATCCTGTCCTTGCCTATGGATTGTTCCTGCTAAACCTGGGTTTGTATGGCGTGCTATGTGCATTGACGGTGTTGCGCGCAGTGCGTTATCCGCGTCCTTTCTTTGCCGATATGGTTGATCATTTACGGGGACCAGGCTTTTTTACGAAGGTCGCGGCTACCGCTATCCTGGCTTGCCAATTCATGGTGCTGGTTGGTGATACGCATATCGGCTCGATGTTATGGGCGGCTGCGGTCGTGCTGTGGCTGGTTCTGACCTATACGATTTTTCTGGCGCTGACGGTAAAGCGGGACAAGCCTACCTTGGATCGGGGCATTAACGGCGGTTGGCTGCTGGCAGTGGTGGCGACCCAGTCCATTGCGGTGTCCAGTGCGTTGTTGGCAGCCGCCAGCCACCAACCCTACAGGCTGGAACTGAATTTCCTGGCGCTGTCCATGTGGTTGTGGGGCGGGATGCTCTATATATGGATGATGTCGCTGATTTTCTATCGCTATACCTATTTTCGCTTATCGCCAGATGACCTGACGCCGCCTTATTGGATCAATATGGGAGCGATGGCGATTTCTACGTTGGCCGGTTCCTTGCTGATCATGAATGCGTCGGATGCGCCGTATTTGGTGTCGTTGTTGCCTTTTTTGAAAGGATTTACGATTTTTTATTGGGCGACGGGGACGTGGTGGATTCCAATGCTGTTGCTGCTGGGGGTGTGGCGCTATGTGTATAAGCGCTTTCCGTTGCGTTACGATCCTTTGTACTGGGGGGCGGTTTTTCCTTTGGGGATGTATGCAGCCAGTACTTGGCAGATGAATGTTGCGATGGGTTTTGAGTTTTTGAGCTTTGTACCGGTTGTGTTTTTTTATGCGGCGGTTGTGGCTTGGGGGCTGACATTTTTGGGGTTGATGCATCGGGTGTTTACTGTTCTGACACGCCACTGATGGGGTGTCTGTTGCCCTGATCTCTTCCTAACACGCTGCTGGCGTGGTGATGGGGATATGTGCTCCTCGTGGCCTTATTCGGCGCCCTGCGCGCCGAACAGCGTGGCTTGGCTCGTACGCCCCGTTCGGGGCTGCCTTCGCCTACAGCCCGCTGAGGCCCCTATGCCGGGCGCCCCGAAAGTCGCCCATATCCCCATCATCGCACCAGCCGCTGCATTATGTGGTTTGGCAAGGTCGCTGGAACGGGCTGGGTGCTTGGCCTTTTTGCATCGGGCATGGCTGGCTCAAAAGAATTCTTGCGCTCGTTCTGCGCGCC
>DATJCP010000161.1:0-3766 GCA_035514715.1 Candidimonas sp. | reverse complement strand
AGCGCCTGGAAGGTATTTCTGGTATTTCTTCGGCTTGGACTCACTTCATTTGGTGGTCCCGTCGCCCATCTAGCCTACTTTCGGGAAGAGTTTGTCAACCGCCGCCGCTGGCTCAGCGATCGCAGCTACATGGATCTTGTCGCGCTTTGCCAGTTTTTGCCTGGGCCTGCCAGCAGCCAGGTGGGTTTGGCGGTTGGATTATCTCGAGCCGGATATTCCGGCGCACTCGCGGCATGGATAGGCTTCACCATGCCATCTGCAATGACTCTCATTTTTCTGGCGCTCGGCATTTCAGCTTGGGGTGAAGGCATTCCGGGCGGAATACTAGAGGGATTAAAAATCGCGGCTGTCGCCGTCGTTGCACAGGCAGTCTGGGGCATGGCGCGCACTCTCTGCTCTGACACCCTGCGCGTCACCATCATGGCCGTCACCTCATGTGTCATCCTGGCATGGCCCAGCGTCTGGACCCAAGTGAGCATGATTGCAGCGGCAGGCATTGCCGGCTTGTGCTTATTCAAACCCACCAACGAGTTGGCTCATGAGCCCCTGCATATTTCAGTGCAACGCCGTACGGGCGCCATGTTTCTGACAATATTTTTTGCCTTATTGATCGCCCTGCCCCTGTTTGCACAGGCATGGCCCAGCCAAGCGTTATCTATGATCGATGTGTTTTATCGGGCTGGATCCCTGGTTTTTGGGGGCGGGCACGTAGTCTTGCCGCTATTGCAAACAGAGGTTGTGCCTAATGGCTGGATTGCCAACAACACTTTTCTTGCAGGCTATGGTGCGGCACAGGCCGTGCCCGGTCCGCTATTTACCTTTGCGGCCTTTCTCGGTGCGTCAATAGCGACGCCTCCTAATGGCTGGCTGGGCGGCTTACTTTGTTTGATTGCCATCTTTGTACCATCGTTTCTCATTGTGGCCGGCACCCTGCCATTTTGGGAGCAGGTACGAGCCAACCTGCGTATACGGGCAGCGCTAATCGGCATAAACGCCGCCGTAGTCGGCTTACTGCTGGCGGCGCTTTATGATCCGGTATGGACCAGCGCGATCCATAGTCCAGGCGACTTTGGCTTGGCATTAATTGCGCTAGTTGCCTTGATGTTCTGGCGTATTCCGCCCTGGCTGATTGTGGTGGGAAGCGGGCTAGGCGGCTGGTTGTTGGGATGAGTGCAAACCGCTGTCTTTGAGGTTTAATCGTCTAGCTTGCCCCCTGATCCGTTTCATGACTCATGGCAGCCGCTGCCAGCGCGGCCACAAGTTGCGGCTCGGCGTCCTTGCGTTCGCTATATCGGCTAGTCAGGTAATCGGAGCGATCACGGATAATAAGCGTAAATTTATAGAGCTCCTCCATGACATCGACCAGCCTTTCATAATAGGCGGAAGGTTTCATCCTGCCGTTCTCATCGAACTCTTGGTAGGCCTTGGCCACCGACGACTGATTGGGAATGGTCACCATCCTCATCCAGCGACCTAAAACCCGCAAGGCATTCAGCGCGTTGAATGATTGAGAGCCGCCTGATACCTGCATCACCGCCAGCGTACGACCCTGCGTTGGACGAATGCTCCCAACCTCTAAAGGCAGCCAATCGATTTGCGACTTGAATACCCCGGTCAATGTGCCATGCCGTTCCGGACTGCACCACACTTGCCCTTCAGACCATTCCGATAATCTACGCAACTCCTGAACTTTGGGATGGTCCGAAGAAACACTGTCGACCATGGGCAGACCGTGAGGATCGAATACTCGTGTTTCCGCCCCGAAATGTTGAAGCAACCGCTCTGCTTCGAGCGTAAGCAATCGGCTATAGGACGTTTCACGCAAAGAGCCATACAGCAACAAAATACGAGGAGGATGCACCGATACTTTAGGCGGCTCCAGCTTCTCGTTTGTTGGAATGTCCAAATGGGCTGTACTGATATTGGGAAGATCAGAAAACTTATTCATGGGAAGTTACCTTGCGTCCTTGTTCATTGATTACCACTTCTCCGTCCTCTTTGGAAAAAGCGCCTTTCTGCGGCAAAGGCAAAATATCAAGCACCACTTCCGACGGGCGGCATAGGCGGACACCTACGGGTGTCACAACAAATGGTCGATTGATAAGAATGGGATTAGCCAGCATCGCATCCAGCAGTTCGCCGTCGGTCAGAGCAGGATTATCAAGGCCCAGGTCGGCGTAAGGCGTACCCTTTTCGCGGATCGCTTCCCGTACTGTCAGCCCCGCATTACGTATCAGCGCAAGCGTATTGCGAGAAGTCCCGCACGCTGGATTGTGATAAATAATGATGTTCATAATGAAATACCTTCTTTAGTGGTCTGGAGAATATCAACCGACGCACATGAGTTCCCGCTACAGCAGTTCTCAACCAAAAAGCCCAATACACCATTCATCGTTTCAAAATTCGCAGAATAGATTAACGAACGCCCTTCACGCGTTTGCGTAATCAAATTGGCGTAGGTCAGTTCTTTTAAATGAAACGACAGAGAGGACGGCGCCAGCGCCAACGATTCAGCGATTCTGGTGGCAGCCAAGCCTTCTGGTCCGGCTTGCACGAGAAGCCTAAAAACGGCAAGGCGAGATTCCTGGGCCAGTGCCGACAGCGCTGTAATAACAGTTTTAATTTCCATATTTCAATAATATTGGAATTATTAAATCGAAGCAAGCGACAAAACAAAATTCACGCCAGCAACTTTGTGAAATCAAGGTAGGCAGCAGCAAGTGATGCCCGTGCTTCATTCAAGCGGGCGTCGGCTGCCAATCTTGGAATTCTTCCCAGAAAAGGCGCCGCTATACGTGACGCCAAGGCATCTACGTTTGCATCTATCTGAAGCATATCTGCATCGACAGTATTGGCAACCCATCCAGCCAGTTGCAAGCCCCTTGCGGCAATCGCCTCTGCCGTCAACAGTGCATGACTGATGCAACCTAGACGCAAACCCACAACCAGAATAACCGGCAAGCCTAGTTGCAAGGCCAAATCGGCCGTATCGACTTGCTGGTCCAACGGAACCCGAAAGCCTCCCACCCCTTCAACCACCACGACATCAGCACGCTGCGCAATCTGGCTATAGCAAGCCAGAATATGCGACAGCATTATCGTACGGCCTTCCTGCGCTGCGGCAATATGCGGCGCCACAGGCCGGCGCAACAGATATGGCGTGGCAAGGGCAGCCGGCAGCGTAACGCTGGCTTGCGCTGCGAGGGCATCAGCGTCATCGTTGCGCCAGAGGCCTTGACGCAACTCAGCACCGGCCGCAACAGGTTTCATAGCGGCGGTGCGCAGGCCGGATTGCGTCAAGGTGTGCAACAGGCTGCTGGCGACCAGTGTCTTGCCGATTTCAGTATCAGTACCGGCAACAAAATAGCCGCGCATAGGTTTAACCATGATGAATCACGCTCTCAAATACCGCCGCCGTTCGTGCCCCCATAAGATCGCATTCAGCATCGTCAAGGATATAAGGCGGCATAAGATAAACCGTGCGACCTATGGGTCGCAACAGCAACTCATTTTCAAGAGCTTTGGTAAAAAATCGCTGAGAAAAACCGGCTGCGGCAGCGGGATCATCTATGGCCGCGTCAAATGCCCAAATCATGCCACGTTGCCGAAAATGCCGCGCATACGCGTGATTCGCCAGCGGCGCCAAGGCTGCGGTAATACGCTGCGCACGGTGCCGATTGGCATTCAGGACATCATCCTGTTCAAAAATCTCCAGTGTTGCCAAGGCCGCCCGACACGCCAGCGGATTCCCTGTATATGAATGCGA
>DATJCP010000160.1:0-2765 GCA_035514715.1 Candidimonas sp. | reverse complement strand
AACAAGCGAACCTTATCCCCAATGATACGGCGATCCATTTCAAGCTGGGCTTCGCCCGGCCCCCGCATGCCGATACCGCCACGCTGACGCTCAAGGTGGGACCACATACGCGTCAATCGCGTAGACAAATGCTGCAACTGCGCCAGCTCGACCTGCAACTTGCCTTCGTGGCTTTGGGCCCGAAGCGCAAAAATATCCAGGATCAAGGCTACGCGATCCACCACGCGGCGCTTGAAGCCGTTTTCAAGGTTGCGCTGCTGCCCTGGCGCAAGCGGCTGATCGAACAGAACGATTTCAGCCCCTGCCTCATCAGCAAGAAGGATGGCCTCTTCAAGTTTCCCGGTGCCTATGAATAATGCAGCATCAGGGCGCGAGCGCTTGGCCAGAACGGTAGCTACGACATCAGCTCCCGCCCCTTTGGCCAGCATCAGAAATTCGTCGGCATGGGCCTGATAATCGGGCTTGCCAAGGTCGACATTGACGATGAGGACTTTCATGCTGGCGCCCCAAACGAAATACCCGCCGGCACGAAGCACACGGCGGGTGTCTCACAAGCCACTGGGGTTGTGCTGTTACTCAGAAGGTTCATCCACTTGAAAAACAACCGGCCGTGCGGGAACGACGGTAGAAATAGCGTGCTTATAGACCATTTGTGTAACGGTATTGCGTAGCAGAACGACATATTGATCAAAAGACTCAACCTGCCCTTGCAGCTTGATGCCGTTAACCAGGTAAATCGAAACGGGCACGTGATCCTTGCGCAGTGCATTCAGGAATGGATCTTGTAGTGTTTGCCCTTTATTGCTCATTGGCTAGGCTCCAATTGTGTTGTTATATAAAATAATTTTACGAAAGGACGTACTGTACAGGGTTTTCCCTTAATGCGCTTAGGCGTCACGGAAAACACGTCCTGATGGGGTAATTTTAATGTGTTTTTAATAATATTTCGGACAAGGTATTACATAGACGCGCGCAGTCATCAGGAGTTCCCACAGTAATACGTAAAAACTGATCGATCCGGGGCAGACTGAAATGCCGCACCAAGATGCCTTGAGCCCGCAGAGCGCGGCTCAGCGCTATGGCGTCATGTTCGGGATGGCGCGCAAAAACAAAATTGGCCCTTGAAGGTAAAACTTCGAATCCAAGCGTACCCAATTGTTGCGTCAAATCATCGCGTGCCTGGATGATCGCCCTGCAGGTTTGCTGGAAGTACTCTGTATCCTGCAATGCGGCTGTGGCACCCGCCTGTGCGATGCGATCCAAGGGATAAGAGTTGAAGCTATCCTTGACGCGCTGCAGGCCATCAACGATTTCCTGGCTGGCAGCTGCAAAGCCCACACGCAGCCCTGCCAGGGAGCGCGACTTCGACAAGGTTTGCACAATCACAATATTACTGCACTTATCCAGTAAGGCTATTGCAGATTCGGCGCCGAAATCAACATACGCCTCGTCGACAACTACCGGCACATCGGGATTGGCGCAAGCGATGGCTTCGATATCGGCCAGTTCGAGCGCAATGCCAGTAGGCGCATTCGGATTGGCAAAAATAATTCCAGCAGGCGTCACTGGATGATGAGCAGTGTAGTCCGATACGCGTATGGAAAAATCCTCGGCCAACGGAATCGCACGGTATGGAATGTTGTACAGCTGGCAATACGTGCGATAGAAGCTATAGCTGATGTCGGGCATCAGCAAGGGCCGATCGGCGTGCCGGAACAAACCATTGAAAATATGCGCCAGCACTTCGTCGGAACCATTGCCGGGAAACACCTGGGCTACCGAGATGCCATGCAGCGCCGCTACAGCCTCGCGTAGCGCCGTGGAATCGTTATCTGGGTAAAGCCGCAGACTATCGCCGGTTGCCGCCCTGATGGCCTCTAGCGCCTTGGGCGATGGGCCAAAGGGGTGCTCATTCGTATTGAGCTTTAGCAGATTGGCTACCTTGGGTTGCTCACCGGGTGTGTACGGTGCCAGACCAACGACGTGATCGCTCCAGAAACGGCTCACTGCGCCCCCTGTACATATGGATTGTGCGAAGACTTGAACTCAATGCGCAAAGGCGTGCCTTCGAGCTTGAACGCCGTACGGAAACGAGTTTCCAGATAGCGACGATACGAGTCGGAAATAGCATCCAAGGCATTGCCGTGAATAATGATAAGCGGAGGATTCTGCCCACCCTGGTGGGCGTAGCGCATTTTGGGCCTGAAAATGCCTTTGCGCGGCGGCTGCTGCTGCTCGACGGCCTCTTGCAAAATACGCGTAAGCTTGGGCGTGGACAACTTTGCAAATGCGGCGGCATGAGCCTGATTCACCGACTTGAGCAAAGCATTGACGCCCTGCCCGTTCAGCGCCGACATGGTGTGCATCTTGGCGAAAGACAGGAAGCGCAGCTTGCGCTCGAACTCGATAAGTATGCGTTCGCGCTGATGGCTGTCCAGGCCGTCCCACTTATTGATACCCACGACCAACGCCCTGCCGGTTTCCAGGACAAAGCCTGCAATATGGGCGTCTTGGTCGGAAATTTCAGTTTGCGCATCGATCATCAACAACACCACGTTGCAAGCCTCGATGGCCTGCAGGGTCTTGATGACAGAAAATTTTTCTACTGCTTCGAACACCTTGCCGCGACGGCGCAAGCCTGCGGTATCGATAAGCGTATAGGAAACCCCGCCACGCTCGAATTCGATTTCGATCGCATCGCGCGTCGTGCCCGGCATATCGAAGGCAATAACGCGCTCTTCACCCAGAAGCGTGTTAATCAGAGT
>DATJCP010000159.1:0-2469 GCA_035514715.1 Candidimonas sp. | reverse complement strand
AGGCCAGCGCCCAGAAGTGGACGATGGACAAACGATACGAGAAGATGGGACGCTCGGCCTGCTTGGGTATGAAGTAGTACATCATGCCCAGGAAGCTGGTGGTCAGGAAGAAGCCCACGGCATTATGGCCGTACCACCATTGCACCATGGCATCCTGCACGCCGCTATAGGCCGAGTAGGATTTCCACAAGGAAACCGGCAGTTCCAGATTATTGAAGATATGCAGCACGGCAATCGTAAGAATGTACGAACCGTAGAACCAGTTTGCCACATAAATATGCTTGACCCGGCGCTTGATGATGGTGCCGAAAAACACCACAGCATAGGCAACCCATACCAACGTCAACAGGATATCAATGGGCCACTCGAGTTCTGCGTACTCTTTTGTCGTGGTAAAGCCCATGGGCAAGGTGATGACGGCGGCAACGATAACTGCCTGCCAGCCCCAGAATGTGAAGGCGGCAAGCTTATCGCAGAACAAACGCACCTGACAGGTACGCTGCACGACGTAATACGACGTAGCGAACAATGCGCTGCCGCCAAAAGCGAAAATGACCGCATTGGTATGCAAAGGCCGCAAACGGCCATAGCTTAACCAGGCAATATCAAAATTCAATTGCGGCCAGATAAGTTGTGCGGCGATCCATACACCGACCCCCATGCCGACGATACCCCAGACTATGGTCATGATCGTGAACTGACGAATCACCCCATAGTTGAAGATTTCGGCTTTATTCCCGACAGTATCGGAAGTGCCCATGAGCTTCCCCTCAAACAAAAAAACAATATGTAATCTTAAGCATGATCCAGCATGACTCTTAAGCGGACTTTGATTTGCATCAAGACCAGATTCTGGCTAGATATGCTGACGTTTTCGCGCCACACTCTATGAGTAAAACGGTTGAAACCGACTACGCTCTACCCCGGCTTCCTGGATTCAGGCGACAGCGCTTTATGCTCGTCGATGTCGTTCTCGGCTGGCGTATCTTGATCAAGCAAGATCAGATCGCCTACCGATTGGCTATCATCGAATTGGCCGGAAAAAATTGCCCACCAAAAGAATATTCCAATGGCAATGACAAAAGCCACTGATATCGGCAATAGCAAAAGCAGAGACGAAGCCATCGGCTAGCCCTGAATCGCGGCGCGCTGCCAATCGGCAGCAGGAATGCGCACTTGGCGCCGGAATAGGCGCCACGAGTTTGCGGCAACCGCCAGCGATGACAGCAACATGGAAATTGCAGCCAGCCAGGGGGCAACCAAGCCTATGGCCGCAAGCGGCACCATCAAAAAATGCCACGCCATGGAACCGTACAGGTTTTGCCGCGCAACGGCGCCAGTCGCCTGCGAAAGGCGGACAACTTCGAAATCGGTAGTAGCGGGACGTGCCGACAAACTGGCATGGGCTGCCGCCACGGCGGTAGGCACCGACATGGCCATGGCGCAAGGGCAACTCATGACCAACAATGCGACCATGACAGCGATGGCATGCTCCGGGGCGTAAATGTACCAGATTGCGCCAACCAGGAAGGCCAGCCCAAGCTGTACGACAACGAACCAGAAGGCCAACTGATTGGCGCGTTGCGAAACAGCAACACGGAATTCTTCAATAATGGTGTGGGCGCCGCCTACACCTATGGCCTGGCGCGCGCAGAGTTCGAGATAGCGAGCCGTCAGCAAAAAAGCCACAAACATGGTGACCGAATCGAAATAGACTTCCCCGCGCCCCACCCAAGTTGCGTACGCGCTAGGAATAAAAGCGGCAACAATACCCAATGCGACGGGCACATCCATACTGACCCGCCCCTGCAACATGCCGTTTAACGCCCTGCCCCAGACCGGCCAGGCACAATAAAACATCACAGGCACGGTCAGCGCCATGCTGATCCAGTTCATGATGAAAATAGCCTGATCGAGCAGCTCGAGATTATCGGGCGCCATGCTGTCGCTGCGCAAATACCCCGGAAAAGCGAACATCATGACCTGCATCATGGCCAACCACGCCAAACCCATACGAGCGAGCATATGGCGACGTTTCTGACGATCTTGAGCGGAAAGGCCTTGAGGGGTAGAAAAAATCGAAAAGGTGCGCATGGTAAAGCACTATAACCAGTAGGGAATTATCCGTATTGATTTAGATCAAGTTCCTTGTTTAACAAAAGCAGAGCCGGACCGGCGGAGGTTTCCGCCGGTCCGGCTCTGCAACTAAGCAAGCGAGGGTCAGGCTACTTTCAGCCCCTGCTTTTCAGCGCTGTCGAACTGAGCCTCTTCAGTCGATCCAGTCAAAGCTGTCGTAGAGGATTGCCCCCCTTCGATGGCCTGGGTGACAGCATCGAAATAACCGGTACCCACTTCACGCTGGTGCTTAACCGCAGTAAAGCCCAAATCGGCGGCGGCAAATTCTTTTTGCTGCAATTCCACAAATGCGCTCATTTGCCTGCGAGCATAACCGTGTGCCAGTTCAAACAT
>DATJCP010000158.1:0-13432 GCA_035514715.1 Candidimonas sp. | reverse complement strand
CTTTGTATACGGCGCGCGAACTGGAACATCAATTATCAGACAGCTGCGCCGCGGCTATTTTCATTCTTGAGAACTTTGCGACAACGCTTGCCGCCGTGCCTGCCAGCGCCATGCCGCGCCGGATAGTCCTGGTTTCGGTGGGAGACATGCTGGGCCTCAAGGGTCGTGCGATCAATTTTGTGCTGCGCTACTTCAAAAGGGCGATTCCTGCGTATGTGCTTGCCGGCACAGCGCCTTTCGAGCGTGTTTTGCGCGAAGGCGCCAGCCTGTCGTGGACCAGGCCGGTAATTGCCATGGATGATGTCGCCATCCTGCAGTACACAGGGGGTACCACAGGCATACCCAAGGGGGCCATGCTGACCCAGCGCAATCTGGTCGCCAATGTCCTGCAGGTGCAGGCTGTGGCGCAGCCGGCCCTGGGCACGCTGCCGGGCGAACCCTTGACCGTTCTTAGTGCCTTGCCGCTTTATCATATTTTTGCCTTGACTCTGTGTGGATTGTTTTCCGTGCATACAGGCCTGTGCAGTGTGCTGGTTGCCAACCCGCGCGATGCTGCAAGCGTGTTCCGCGCATGGCGCCGCGACCCCATCAGTATTTTTCCCGGCGTCAATACCTTGTTCAATAGCCTGGTGAATCGGGATCAATTCGCCGCTCTGGATTTTTCCCGTTTAAAACTCTGCCTGGGCGGGGGCGCTGCCGTACAACGGGCGGTGGCGGAAAAATGGAAGGCGGTGACCGGCTTGCCCTTGATCGAGGGCTATGGGCTGTCTGAAACTTCGCCTGTCGTGTCGGCCAATCCTACCGATGCCTCGGACTATTCCGGCGATATCGGATTTCCCTTGCCGCTAACCGACGTCATGCTGCTTGACGATAAGGGGCGCCAGGCAGCGCCTGGTGAGGCGGGTGAGCTTGGGGTGCGCGGCCCCCAGGTCATGCTCGGTTACTGGCAGCGTCCCGATGAGACGCAACAGGCCTTTTCCGATCAGGGGTTCTTCAAGACAGGCGATATCGCCCTTATAAGTCCCGAGGGGCGCTTGCGTCTGGTCGATCGCAAAAAAGACATGATTCTTGTGTCGGGGTTCAATGTCTACCCGAATGAAATTGAAGAAGTCGTGGCCGCGCATCCCGGCGTGCTGGAGTGCGCGGCGGTAGGCGTGCCGGACGATAAAACCGGCGAGGCCATCAAGCTTTTCGTGGTGAAGAAGGATGCGGGGCTTGATGACCAGGCTTTGCGGGATTGGTGCCGCACTCGCCTTACAGCGTACAAGCGTCCGCATCTGTTCGAGTACCGGACTGAATTGCCCAAGAGCAATGTAGGGAAGATTCTGCGCCGGTCTCTGCGTTAGCTTTTTTTCAGGTGCGGCTGGATCATGGCGTCCAGCGCGGGGGCGGTATGCTGGTTGCCCGCATATACATAGCCCTTGATTGGCCAGGGATCCTGATGGTGGATGTCTTCGCAAATGCCGCCCGCTTCGCGCACGATGACTGCCCCTGCGGCAACATCCCATGGCGCCAGGCCCATTTCCCAGTAACCGTCGTACCGGCCGCAAGCGACCCAGGCAAGATCCAGGGCGGCCGCGCCTAGCCGGCGTACGCCGCGGGTGTTGTTGATGGCATAGTCCAGCGTGGGCATGTATTGTTCGGCGAACGAGAAGTCGCGGAATGGGAAGCCGGTGGCAACGACAGACTCGCTTAACAGTTCAGTTTGCGAGCAATGAATACGCCGCTCGTTAAGCCAAGCGCCTACGCCATACATGGCGGTAAAAAGCTCTTCGCGGTTCGGGTCGTAGACTACGCCGATAACCGGCGTGTCGTGTTCAAGCGGCGTATCGCCATCAACCAGTGTGCCGGCATGGGCAATCAGCGCGATCGATACGGCATATTGAGGAATGCTATGCAGGAAGTTGGTAGTGCCATCGAGCGGGTCTATGTACCAGGTGGCGGAGCCCGATGTCTGGCCGCCGCTTTCTTCAGCCACGATGCCCAGATCGGGTGTGCGCTGGCGCAAGATTTCAATGACGGCTTCTTCTGCTTCCCGGTCGGCCTGGGAAACCAGGTCGTTGCGCATTTTTTTGTCAATGACAAGCTCGGCCCTATTATGGGCATACGACTGTAAAATGGCAGCTCCAGCATGTGCGGCCGTTACGGCTGCATCCAGGCAGTCGCTAAGTGGAAGACGAAAAGAGTGCATACATTAGGTTCCGGTCAACAAGAGCGCCGTTCGCTCGGTCTTTTTTATTGTACGTGACGATAATTTATTTTTTTCTTGGCACCGCGCATGTCCGATAACTACGAACCCTTGGTTCCGGCAAGGCTTGTGTTCAACGAGCATGGTACGCCGATGAGTTCGGGTTTTGGCGATGTTTATCATCCGGAATGGGGAGCCCTGGAGCAGGCCAGAAGGGTTTTTCTGCATGGGAGCGGGCTGCCTGGGCGCTGGCAGGGCAAAGCCGTATTTACCGTATGCGAGACGGGTTTTGGGCTGGGCAATAATTTCCTGGCTTTGTGGCAAGCCTGGCGCAGCGATCCGCAGCGCTCGGCGCGCTTGCATGTGGTGTCTTTCGAGGCGCATCCCTTTACAAGACAGGACATGGAGCAGGCGTTTGCCGGCCATTTGCAGGGGCCCGAACAAGCGCTTGCCGCACAATTGGTGGCTGCTTGGCCGCCGTTGTTGCCCGGCTTGCACAGGCTGGAGTTCGAAGAAGGCAGGCTTACGCTGACTTTGGCTTTTGGTTCGGTTGCCCGGCTTGCCAATCAGGTTTCCGCCTGCGTGGACGCTTATTTTCTGGACGGGTTTGCGCCGCGAGTCAATCCAGACATGTGGACGCGCTCCTTGTTCGGCCAACTGGTGCGCATGGCGAATGCTGAGGCGACTGCCGCCACCTGGTGTTGTGTCGGCGAGGTGCGGCGCGGTTTGCGCGATGCGGGTTTTCTGGTCAGTAAAGTGCCGGGGTTCGGCGGCAAACGTGAAATCACTGTTGCGACCTTGCGGCCTGGCATGGGGCGCAGCCCTGTGTCGTCTCTTCTCAGGCAGCCTGTGCTGATCGTCGGTGGCGGCTTGGCGGGGGCAGGAGTGGCGCAGGCGCTGGCATTGCGCGGCCACGATGTCACGGTGCTTGACCCTGTTTTCTCCCGGGGGCTGGGAGGCAGCCATCACGGCCATCTTGCTGCGGCAATGACGCCAGTCATCAGTCGTGATGATGACGGCCGGGCTAGGCTTAGCCGCGCAGGGGTGAGCCGTGCTTTGCAGCGTTGGCAGGCCTTGCCGGCCGAGGCGCGTCCGTTGCACTGCGGTACGATTGAATTGGTGTCCGACGTGCAGCAAGCCGCCGACTGCCGTAGTACGCTGGAATACCTTGGTTTTCCAAACGATTGGGTAACTTGGCTGAGCTCTGAACAGGCTTCGGAACGGGCTGGGCGGCGCCTGGCTTGCGGCGGTTTGTGGTTTGCACAGGGGCAGCAAGTTCAGCCGCAAGCCTTGCTTGAAGCGTTGTTATGCCATCCTCGTATACACTGTATGGTTGGTTCAGTGGAACAATTGCAGTCAGATGAGGCCGGATTGTGGCTGGCCCTGGATGCTCAAGGCAAAGTATTGGCGCGTGGAGCGCAAGTGGTTTTGGCTAATGGGGCGCAAGCCGCCGGGCTGTTGTCAGCTATGCCGGATGCAGTGCGTTTGCCCAAGGTGGCAAGCATGCAAAGCTTGGCTGGTCAGGTTAGCTATTACCCTGGCACGGCGATGGCGCCGCGCGTAGTGCTGGCTGGCGATGGGTATTGCCTGCCTCCCGTTCAAGGACGGTATGTAGGCGGTAGTACCTACGAGCTCGACAGTGTTGTTAGCCAGGTAACGCAGCAAGGCCATGCCGAGATCAGCAAGAAGGTGGCTGCTTTGTTGAATGCGCCGCTTTCCGAGCTGGGAGGCTTGCCAGAGCAGCAGGATGGTTGGGCAGGCTGGCGGGCGGCGGTAAGCGATCATCTCCCGGTTATCGGGCCGATTGACGCGATGCCTGGCTTATGGCTTGCTTGTGCTTATGGATCGCGCGGACTGAGCTGGTCTGCGTTGGCAGGCGACGTTATTGCGGCGACGCTGAATCAAGAACCTTTGCCCTTGGAAAGGGAGCTTTTACGCAGGATTGCCCCACGATAATCTATTTTTTGCGGTTTTGAAAGGCGCATAAAGCCACGCCATTTTATTTTATAGCGCAAATCCGTCAAAATAGTGCCTTTTAAATGCTTTTTGGGCGTACGCCCCGAGGATTGCGCTGTGCCGCCCAAGTCTGACTTTGCTCACGTGACGCAACTTACTACACTGAATTTTCTTACGTCAAAATCGACGCGAGCCGATTTTGACGTCGAAGGGACCGGGCTGCAGCTTCATATCGAAGCGCACGCGCCCGGTGTTTATCGTTTACGCTGCGCGCCTGCGGAATCGCTGCTTGCGGACAAGCATAGCGCCCGCGAGCGAGCTCATGCAGAGATGCTGCTGGCCCGACAAGAGCCGGTGGGCGAACTTGCAGTGTGCTCTATTGCCGAGCCTGCGCAATCGGGCTGGCGTCTGGAGCAGGGCGATATTGCGCTTGAAATCCAGCGTTCGCCCTTGCAGTTCGCTTTGTATCGTGGCGAAGAATGTGTGTTGCGCACTCAGCCTGGCGCGGCCCTGGTCTGTGGACGCAGCGGCGATACGGCCGCATGGCGCTTTTCCGCTGAACTCGATGGCGATGATGCGTTGCACGGCTTGGGCGAGTCTACTGGCGAGCAGGACCGCCGGGGCCGCCTATTGGTGTCTGACGCCGCTTCTGACCGTGCGCTGCCTTTGGTCTGGAGCCCCAAGGGTTGGGGGCTGTATGTCAATTCATTGCAACGGGTCGAGCACGATCTGGGCCAGAGCGACGCCGATTTGTATCAGGCGCAGACGCACGAAGCCATTTTTGATTTGTTCATTTTCGCCGGGGAGCCCGCCGAAATCCTGAACCAGTATACGGCGCTGACGGGGCGTGCCGGCCAACCAGGCCTTTGGCCCATGGGCGTCTGGCTGGATCAGGCGCCCGGCCAGTCCATCGACGACACATTGCGGGTAGTGCAGCAGTTTCGCGAGAATCAATGGGGCCTTGATGCGGTACGCATGGCGGCGCCTGCCGTGTATGGTTTTCAAGAAGATAAGCCTGCTTTCGAATGGGCGCCGGGGCGCATCTCCGATTCGCGCGATATGTTTGCGCGGTTTCAGGCGCTGAATGTTCAGCTAGCCGCGCCGTCGTTTCCCGGTGTGCTTTGCAACACCCATATGTTTTCCGAATGGGAAGACCGCGGTTGGTTGTTGATTAACGATGACGATGCCAATGCCCATGTTTTTGCCGGCAACGACGTTACAGGCGGGCAAGACTTCGGGCTGCTCGACCTGACCAATAAAGACGTCTACAAGCTGTGGTCCGAGCGCCAGCGGCAATTGGTCGATGAAGGCCTGGGCGCTACAGCTTGCAACGCGCAATTCGATATTCCCGACGGCATTACCGCGCGTGGCGGCGAGTCGGGTGCTGTGTTGCGCACCATCTATCCTTTGCTGGCCCGGCGGGCGCAGTTCGATGCAACGGCTGGGCATAAAACGCCGCAGGAAGGCGTGGTCTGCAGTACCGATTTATTCCCGGCAGCTCAGCGCTTTGCCTGGCAAACCGGGCCGCAGGTTACCAACGACTGGGCAGGCCTGGAACAAACCTTGCGTACCGCTCTGTCCCTGGCCGATAGCGGTGTGCCGGTACAAACGCACAATCTGGGCTCGGCAGAACACCCAACCGCCAGCATGACGCCGGAACTCTATATCCGCTGGCTTGCCATGAGCGTCTTTTCGGGTAACTTCAGCTTCCAAGGCATTCCCGCACTGCTGCCGGATGCGTTCGATACCGCTACGCGCGAACTCGTTCAGCATTGGTTGCAGTGGCGTTATCGGCTTATTCCTTATGTGCTGGGGATAATCGAAGACGCCGTTCGTACGGGCCTGCCCGTTCAACGTTCCATGGCCCTGGCTTTCCCTGCCGACCCCATTGCGCAAGTCTGGGACACGCAATATCTGCTGGGCCCTGCCTTGCTGGTTGCGCCTGTGCTGCAGTCGGGTACGCAGACTCAGGTGTACTTACCAGCAGGCGATGCCTGGTGGGACCTGAATACTGGTTGGCGTTACGAGGGTGGCACCACCTGGACGGTAGAGGCTGGTTTGGACACCTTGCCCATCTTTGGACGCGAAGGCCATATGCTGTGCCTGGGGCCTACCGCGCAGCATACGGGCGACTTCAACTCGGCGCGTATCCTCGATGAGGTCTGGATGTTTGGCATGCCAGAACATAGTCCTGTTGTCATGCGCAACAAGATACGTGTCATGCAGATGCAGGGGTCCAGCTATATCAAGGGCTTGGAAGGTCTGCGTATCTTGCCGGCCGAAGGCCTGGAAGTGAAGCGGCGCGGCGCCGAGGTGCGCATTTCACGCGCACGCTGATGCAGTCCTGAGCCGGACAATCGCCAAGGGCGTGTAATCCGGCGCATTTATGCCGCAATCAACAGTAAACCGCCAAGGGGAGGCCCACCAGCCTCCTCTTTTTTCGTCTGTGGCGGGAACGTGCGCATCGCGGGTGGTATCTAATGCGGTAACTAACTCAACTTACCGGTCGGATTATGCCACTTGCTCTTGTAAAGCCCAACGAAGGGCCAAGCAGCGACGCACAACTGGCGCATCGCATTGCCTTGAAAGACGGGGCGGCGCTGCAAGCCTTGATGCGACGCTATAACCAACGCCTTTATCGTGTCGCCCGCAGTATCTTGCGCAATGAGGCGGATGCCGAAGAAGCGGTGCAGGAGGCTTTTTATAAGGCCTACCAGGGCATTGCCGGCTTTCGCGGCGACGCCGGCCTGGCTACCTGGCTGACGCGTATCGTGGTGAATGAGTCGGTCCGGCGCTTGCGCAAGATAAATCACCTTTCCACTTGGCTGGAATTCAATAACGAAGCAGAGCGAGACACTATCGCGGTGGCCACGACTATGGATGACTTTTCTTCGAATCAGCCTGAGTATTTGCTTGCGAATATACAGACCCGGCATTTGCTTGAGGCGCGCATTGACCAGCTACCTGATCTGTTCCGGTCTGTATTTGTGTTGCGGGCAGTAGAAGAATTGACGGTGGAGGAAACCGCCATGAGCCTGGGCATACCCGAGGCTACGGTGCGTACCCGGTACTTCAGGGCACGAAAACTATTGCGCAAATCTTTGCAAGGCGATGTGGGCGCCAATGTGAATGCGGTGTTTTCGTTTGCCGGCGATCGATGCGACCGGATAGTGGCCGCCGTTATGGCGCGCGTAGGTGGAACGCTGATAAGCCGTTAATGATTTCAAGTGCTGTCCTATTAGGAGAAGTGCCATGTCGTTTCTTAGCTATGTTCATAATCCCGAAACTCGCGATGCCCGTCGGGCGTTCCTGGGTCAGTCAGGCTTGTTGCTGTCTGGCGCCGCTGTAGCAATGATGGCGGGGCGCGATGCGTTGGCCAAGGGTAAAGGCAAGGATTCCGTTGCCTCGGATGTGCGTATCCTGAATACGGCTTTAGGGGCCGAGTTGGAAGCGATTGCCGCCTACCAGTTGGGAGCCGAAAGTGGTTTGCTGCAAAAGCCTGTGCTGGATCTGGCGCTGACGTTTCAAGGCCAGCATAAAGAGCACGCCGACCTGTTGTCCAAGACGGTGCATACGCTTGGCGGCAAACCGGTTTCGGCCAAAGATAAATATACATTTCCTGTGGAGACGCTGAAGTCGCAGGCCGATGTGCTGCGTTTTGCCGCCATGCTGGAAAAGGGTGCGGTCAGTGCCTACTTGGGCGCAGTGCCGGTATTTGATAATCGTGATCTGGCCAAGGCGGCAGCCAGCATACTGGGCGATGAAGCCATGCATTGGGCCATTTTGCGCAACGCTCTTGGCGAGGTCCCTGTTCCTTCGGCCTTTATGTCATGAAGTGCGCGCAATGGCTGTTGGCCATGGCGGTGGGCTGTGCTTGGGGCGGGGCAGGCATCCAGCCAGCCTGGGCGCAGGGGGCGGGCGATGCTGTGCGCGGCGAGGCTGTTTATTCGCGTTGCCTTGCCTGTCATGCCTTGGCCTACGACCGTACTGGGCCGCGGCATTGCGGCCTGTTCGGGCGGCAAGCGGGCACAGTGCCGGGTTTTGTCTATTCGCAAGCCATGAAAGACTCCAAGATCATCTGGGATGAGAAGACCTTGAGTGTATTTCTGGAGGACCCAATGAAAGACGTGCCGGGAACCGCCATGGGTTACGCAGGGATAAAGGATGCACAAGAGCGTGCCGACCTGATCGCCTATTTGAAAAAGGAAAATGCGTCGGCGGATTGCCCGGCGCATTGATGGCATTGCGTTTTTCAGAGGCGCCTTAGTCTGGCGCGACCTCTATGATCAATTCAGGGTTGAAGGCGGCGTTTTCATTGACGCCGTCTTTGGCGTAGCCACGAGGGTTGCAAACGACCCGAGTTCCTTTGACCTGATAGTCGAAGCTGTCGTGCGTGTGCCCGTGTATCCATAGCACGACGCGCTCTGATCCCATAAGGTATTCGCTGTCCGAGACAAAGCAGTTGTTGATCAGCGAGCCCTCGAATCGAGGATGTATGCTTTTCGGCGATGGCGCGTGGTGCGTGATAACGACAGTTGGGCCGTCGAATGGCTGGTCTAGCTTGCCTTGCAGCCATAAGCGGTTGGCGTTGAATAGCGTTTCCATGTCGGACGGTGAAAATGTCTGGGCCGGCGATGCGCCGGTTTCAATGCGGGAAAAGTCGCGTATGAAAGCCAGTGACTCGGTGATGGCTTGTTCGCGTATTGCGCCGGCTCCGTATAAATTGAAGTCGGACCAGAGCGTGGAACCCAGGAAGCGTACACCGTGCAGCACCATTTCGGTGTTGTCCAGAATATGTATGTTGGTTTCTGCGGACAGGGCTTGTAGGTCGTTGGCCGTACTTGCCAGGTTGCCGCCATAAAATTCATGGTTGCCAGCCACATACAGTACCGGTTTACTAAAGCCGCTAGCCCATTCAAGAGCTTCCTTTGGTCGGGCAATGTCGCCGGCCAGAATGATGATGTCGGCGTCGGTCTGGGGAATAGGCAGGCCCTGGCGGCTTAAGTGAAGATCGGACAAGATGTTGAGTCGGACGGTTTTGGCAGTAGGCATAGGTGGTTTTGTTGGGTTTTTAGTCATGTGATTTGACAAGCTTGTTAAATAGGGTCATAATCTTGTTCTTCGGTCGGGTCGTTAGCTCAGTTGGTAGAGCACCGGACTTTTAATCCGATGGTCGCGCGTTCGAGTCGCGCACGACCCACCACCGATCCTTTTTAAGAAACCAGCCTATATGGCTGGTTTTTTTTATTGGTTTTACCATAAGCTTTCGATCGCCACGGCGTGTTGGATCCGTTCATGATTTCTGGTGCCTTCCATATGTCTTTTTGATATAGGCAGGTAGAAAAATCGGTCATGCGGTTATGTTAAATTATGACACCATTATGATGTTAATGACGTCGCAATTTTTTATAAGCCAACGTTTTGATTCTTCTGGAAAATATCCATAAAACCTATGCGTCGCCAGGGCGTATCTCGCATGCGCTGGCGGGTGTGGACTTACACATCAAGCAGGGCGAGGTCTTTGGCATTATCGGACGCTCGGGCGCCGGCAAAAGCACCCTGATACGTATGCTCAACTTGCTGGAAAGGCCTACTCAGGGCGAAGTCTGGGTGAAAGGCCAAAACATTACGCAGCTTGCCGAGTCGCAGTTGCGCAGTTTCCGGCACGGCGTGGGCATGGTGTTCCAGCATTTCAATTTACTGCGGTCGCGCACGGTGCTGGACAACGTGTGCTTTCCCTTGCGGCTGGCCGGATTGAACCGTGCCGCGCAACTCGAGCGGGCGCACGAAGTACTGGCCCTGGTCGGCCTCACCGACCATGCCAAGAAGTATCCCCGGCAATTGTCCGGCGGGCAGCAGCAACGTGTCGGCATCGCCCGGGCGCTTGCGAATCGCCCCGAATTGTTGCTGTGCGATGAGGCGACGTCCGCGCTAGACCCTGAAACCACCCAGTCCATTTTGCGCTTGCTGCTTGACATCAACAAGCGCCTTGGCTTGACCATCGTCTTGATTACACATGGTATGGATGTCATACGCACGGTGTGCGACAGGGTTGCGGTGATCGATGCGGGCGTTATTGTCGAGTGCGGCGACGTATTGGATGTGTTTCTGCATCCGCAGCATGCTGTGACCCAATCCTTGCTTTCCGAAAGCGGCATCGACGCCGAGGGCTGGCGCGACATGGCGCAAGGCATAGAGGGCCGTTTGATACGACTGAGCTTTCGTGGCGAGTCCACGGTCAAGCCCATGCTGAGTCAGGTCAGCCGTGATCTGAATCTGGACTTGAGTATTTTGCAGGGCTCGGTCAGCCGCATCAAAGATACGCCCTATGGGCAGCTTGTCATTGCTGTCCAGGGCGACCCGGCTGCACAGGAAAAACTCAAAGACGTTTTTGCCGATGCAGGCGTCGAGTGCGAGGTGTTGCGGCCATGATGTTTGCCAACATAGATTGGGCCCTGATCGGCGAAGCCACGATAGATACTCTGCTGATGACGGGTTTTTCTCTGGTGTTCACTGTCATCATCGGCTTGCCATTGGGCATTATCCTGTTCCTGACCAGCAAGCACCAAATGTTGGAGAACGGTCCCATATACCATGTGCTGTCGTTTATCGTAAACGTGCTGCGCTCTGTTCCCTTTCTAATTTTGCTGATCGTGATGATCCCGCTGACACGTGTGTTGGCGGGTACTTCCCTTGGCGTAGAAGGTTCCATTCCCCCGTTGGTTGCCAGTGCCGCGCCCTTTTTTGCGCGGCTGGTCGAGAACGTGTTGCGTGAACTGGACCCAGGGGTATCCGAAGCGTGCCGGGCCATGGGGGCAAACTCGCGTCAGACGGTATTGATGGCGCTCGTGCCCGAGGCCACCACAGGCATAGTCGCTGCAATGATAGTGACGGCGATTGCGCTGGTCGGCTATTCGGCGATGTCGGGCGTTATCGGGGGCGGGGGCCTGGGCGACTTGGCCCTACGCTTTGGTTATCAACGCTATCAGACCGATGTCATGGTGGTGACGGTTGTCATTCTTGTTGTGATGGTTCAACTTTTACAGGTTTTTGGCGACCGGTTGGTTGCCAGGCTGAATCGAAAATAACGTTTCCAGGAGAGTAAATCATGTTTTTGAAAAAATTCGCCCCGGCGCTGGCTGTTTCATTTGCCGCTTTGTTGGCAAGCACTGCAGTCCAGGCTGAAAAGCTGAGCGTGGCAGCCACGCCTGTGCCGCATGCCGAACTGCTTGAGTTTGTGAAGCCGGTTTTGGCCAAGGAAGGGGTGGAGCTCGATATCAAGGTCTTTACCGACTATGTGCAGCCTAATCAGCAGGTTGCCGATGGCCATATCGACGTGAATTTTTTCCAGCACAAGCCCTACATGGATTCTTTCAACAAGGAACATAAAACCAGCCTGGTGTCGGTAGGCTTGGTTCATGTAGAGCCTTTTGGCGCTTATTCGCAGAAAATCAAAGACATCAAGGATCTGAAAGAGGGCGCTTTGATTGCCTTGCCCAATGATCCTTCCAATGGCGCGCGCGCTTTGTTGCTGTTGCAGAAGGAAGGTTTGATCAAGCTGAAGGATCCGACCAATATTTTGGCGACATCACGCGATATTGCCGAAAATCCGAAGCGCTTGAAGTTCCGCGAGCTGGAAGCGGCTACTTTGCACGTATTTTGCCTGATGTGGATTTGGCGTTGATCAATACGAATTATGCGTTGGAGGCGGGGCTTAATCCTGTTAAGGATGCGTTGTTCATCGAGGGTGCTGATTCGCCTTACGCGAATTTGTTAGCGACAACAGAGGCCAAGAAGGATGCGCCTGCTATCAAGAAGTTGGTTCAGGCTTTGCAGAGTCCAGAAACGAAGCAGTTCATTCTGGAAAAGTACAAGGGGGCGATTGTTCCTGCGTTTTAAGCTTTTGGATGCTTAGGTGCCGGTTTCTTATGCATGTTGCCGGTGCCTGATGGTGTTTTTGAGACGCCACTGCTAGCTTGTTCGTTGCTCTATGCATATATCTTCCTAACACGCCGCTGGTGTGGTGATGGGGATATGGGCTTCTCGTGGCCTGGTTCGGCGCCCTGCGCGCCGAACAGCGTGGCCTCGTTCGTCCAGCCCGTTCGGGCTTCCCTTCACTTCCGGCCCGCTGAGGCCCCGAAAGTCGCCCATATCCCCATCACCACACCAGCCGCTGCATTATGTGTGTTGGCAAGGACACAGGCACGGGCAGGGTGCTTGGCCTTTTTGCGTCGAGCATGGCTGATTCAAAAGAATTTAGATGCTCGTCCTGAGCGCCCCGCCAGCCGGGGCGCTCGGACATGGGGCCAGGTATTAGCAGCGGTCGTTGCGTCTCGAACGTCACAGAGGGTATTGCCGAAGGTCGAGGTATGTGATGTCACGCATTAACTTTGGACGGTCGTAACCGGCCCGGGCCAATAGTTGCGTACCCGCAGTCGCTACTTCGTCACCGATTTAGCCTATAGCGGTAACGGTCCATCTTTCGCCGGCCAGTTAATAGCGGCCCAATTATCGCCAACGTCACGCAAAAAAGGCCAAGCACCCTGCCCGTGCCAGCGGCATGTCAATGCCTACCTATTGCAGCGTGGCAGGTCCTGGGAGACGGTGTTGTAGCGACTTTCGGGGCGCCCGGCATAGGGGCCGAGCGGGCCGCAGGCGAAGGGAAGCCCGAACGGGCTGGACGAGCCGGGCCACGCGTGTTCGGCGCCGAAGGGCGACGAATAAAGGCCACGAGGAGCGCAACACCGCCTCCCAGGACCTGACGCGCGGGTCAAGAAGATGCACCATGATCAATGGCACTGGCCCATCGCCTTCAGGTTCGAGTTTCGAAAAACCGCGCCAAACGAGTAGGTAGCCAGCCGATATGACCAGGAAAACCGCCCGTTACGAAACCTACATGGCCGCCTTCCGCCGGCTGATGCAGCGTCACACTGGGCGAACAATCATGCGAACCCGGTAGCGAAGGCTCGGGAATGAAAGGATCGTTCCTGGCATTCAACACCAGCGTCGGCACAGTAATCGACTTCAGCTGCGGCTTGCTTGACGCGCGAGTCCAGTAATCCAGCGCATTCTTGTACCCATGCATAGGCGCCGTATACAAATCGTCGAACTCGCGCAGGCTCTTTACCTGCGATAGCCGATGCGCATCGATATTGCCTGGAAAACGCTTGGCTTTCTCCAGGATCTTCACCTTCATCGTCTTGAGGAAGTTGCGCGAATACAGGTGCTTGCCCATCCAGGTTTCGGAAAGGCGAGTGCCACACGCTACCAGGTCCAGCGGAACCGATA
>DATJCP010000157.1:0-3984 GCA_035514715.1 Candidimonas sp. | reverse complement strand
GGCCGATCTCGTGGCGCTGGGCACCGTCGCCGACGTCGTCAAGCTAGACAGCAATAACCGCGTACTTGTCACCCAAGGTCTGCAAAAAATGCGCGCCGGACGGATGCAGCCAGGCCTGCGGGCGCTATTCGCCGTCGCCGGACGAGAGCCCCGCCAGGCCAGCGGCTTCGATCTCGGTTTCGCCCTGGGTCCGCGTATTAACGCGGCAGGACGCCTGGCAGATATGAGCATAGGCATCAACTGCCTGATCACCGACGACGAAGGCCAAGCACTGGAATTGGCGCGCGAGCTCGACGGTATGAACCAGGAACGCCGCGGTATAGAAACCACAATGCGCGAAGAGGCCCTGGCCGCCATTGAAGCATCCAGCCCCACGATAGGCGCTACGGTATGCGTATACCACCCCGACTGGCATCAGGGCGTGGTCGGACTGGTGGCATCACGCCTGAAAGAAACCTATTGGCGCCCCACCCTGGCCTTTGCCCGATCCGACTCAGGCGAATTGCGGGGGTCAGGCCGGTCGATTCCAGACGTGCATCTGCGCGACGTCCTGGACCTGGTTTCCAAGCGCTATCCCGGAATCATCCTGAAATTCGGCGGCCACGCCATGGCAGCGGGCCTGACGCTGCGCGAAGACGCCTACGCAACCTTTATTGAAGGCTTCGATGCCGCTGTTATCGAACTAAGCGGCAGATCCAGTTTCGACCCGGTGATCGAAACCGATGGCTCACTGGAAAGCGGCTATGCCAACGCCGATGTGGCCGGGCTGTTGCAGCAACAGGTCTGGGGTGCAGGCTTTCCCGCGCCGATATTCCGCGATACCTTCCATGTACGCCAGCAGCGTCTGCTGAAAGACAAGCATCTGAAGCTGAACCTGGAGCGCGGCAATCAGCGTTTCGACGCGATCTGGTTCAACCACGCAGACATGTTGCCCGAATATGCAGACGTAGCTTACCGGCTGGACCAGAACGTGTGGAACGGTGTCGTGTCGGCGCAATTGATTATTGAATACGCTTGCGCTTCCCAAAACTAGGCACTGCCCCTTTCGAAGGCAAGGTTGCCAAAAGCAGGCCTGCCAAGGCAAGGGCGAAGGCGGCGATCTGCATACCGCCCAGTGTTTCGCCCAGTGCCAATATGCCAACCACAGCCGCACTGACGGGCAACATCACGGTAAAGACCCCTGCCCGCGAGGCAGGTATGGACCTCAACCCTGTCATCCATAGCCATACCGTCCAGACACTGGCCGCCAAGGCATAAAACAGCAGCAACAGCCACATACCGGCGGGCACACCCGGAAAGTCAAAACTCAAGGCTGCATAGATGCCAAATGGCGTGGTCAGTACAAAGCCCCACAAATTGATCACCGCGCTGATGCGCTTGGGACTCATCACAGCAGTCAGTTTCTTACCGATAACCGCATAGGCCCCCTCGCACAGCACAGCCCCGAATATCAGCAAGTTGCCCAACCAGGCCATCCCCGGCGCCCCCGAGGCAAGCAGAACACCATTCTCATCCAGCGCCGCATCGCCTTTGGCAAATGACAGCAAACCTATGCCCAGCGCGCCGCAGGCGACTGCACCCCAAACCCGGGAGCTAATAACTTCTTTCAGAAACACCCGGCTCATCAAGGCCACCACGGCCGGAATGGCGGACATGATCACCCCCGCCGATACCGCGGTTGTCATGCTGACCCCGAAAATCATACAAATGGTGAACAGGAAATTGCCAAGAAAGGACTCCAGAAAAACCAGACCCTTGGTGCGTGCGGATAGCGCCGGCTCGGACGCAGGCTTTCTGAGCCAACGCAACATGGCGATCCCGCCAATGCCAAAACGCAGCCAGGCCAATAGCAAAACAGGAAAAACCATAGCCAAAGGCTTGGAAAGCGCAACGTAGGAACCCACCAGCGACATGCTTAGCGCAAGGCATCCATACGCAATCAGGCGATTGGGACGATTATTCATTCAGGCAACGCCCCTTAACAGGATATTTGAAGTAGTACAATCAGGGCTTATCGCTAGCGCATCGGCTCATTCAGCCGATGCTTTTTTATCCGCGCATGATCTGTACGGTTTTTTGCCGGCCCACGCACACCCCCGCGTTTGCCCGCATCCTTAAGCGATTCCCCATTCCATTTCGCATTCTACCGGCCGCCGCGCCGATACGCTTGCCGCGCGCCCCCGCGCTGCACTGCGCAGCTCGGCTGCCTGACACCACTTAAGGAAGTAACACCATGCAGGCTATTGCCCGCCTGAGCCACTTTGTTGGCAAGACATTCGCTGTCTGGGTATTGCTATTCGCAATACTCGCTTTTTTCGCCCCCGCCCAATTCCGCGTTATCGGCCCTTACATTGTCCCGCTACTGGGCATCATCATGTTCGGCATGGGCCTGACCCTGTCCAAAAGCGATTTTGCGGAAGTTTTCAAACGCCCGGGTACCGTGCTTATCGGCGTTCTGGGTCAGTTCATCATCATGCCTGCCCTGGCCTGGGGCCTGAGCACCTTGTTGCAACTCCCTCCGGAAGTCGCCGTCGGCGTGATTCTGGTCGGTTGCTGCCCTGGCGGTACGGCATCCAATGTCATGGCCTTCCTGGCACGCGGCGATGTGGCGCTATCTGTCGCCATCACGTCGGTAACCACCTTATTGGCGCCAGTCGTCACGCCTGCGCTGATTTACCTGCTGGCCAGTCAATGGCTGGAAGTCAGCGCCTCGGCCATGTTCTGGTCTATCGTGCAGGTTGTGATTCTTCCCATTGCGCTGGGCTTACTGGCCCAATCGCTATTGCGCGAAAAGGTCAAAGCCTGCGTTGATGTGCTGCCCCTGGTATCTGTCGTGGCTATCGTTGCCATCGTCGCCGCCGTCGTAGCCGGCAATCAGCAAAAAATCGCCACCAGCGGTTTGATGATCTTCGCTGTCGTGGTGTTGCATAACAGCCTGGGACTACTGCTGGGATACTGGCTTGCCAAACTGGCAGGCCTGGGCGTGGCTCAGCGCAAGACTATGTCCATTGAGGTCGGCATGCAGAACTCGGGCTTGGGCGTAGCACTGGCAACAGCCCACTTCTCGCCATTGGCGGCGGTACCCAGCGCGATTTTCAGCGTTTGGCACAATATATCCGGACCGCTGGTTGCCACACTGTATCAGCGCTTCGATAACGGCGATACGAAGAAAGAAGCCAGCCAGTCTGTACAGGCATCGTCCGCCAAACCGGCCGGCTCCAAAGCTTAATACCTACCCCTAGGCGCACGCCTTTTGTGCGCCTTCCTGTATTTCCTGGGGACTGACATCACGTATATGCGTGGCGATCGACCACTTATGACCGAACGGATCTTCCAAGACGCCATAACGGTCGCCCCAGAACGTATCATCCAGCGGCACGACTACCTTGGCCCCAGCAGCCACGGCACGCTCGACAGACGCATCAGCATCATCCACATACAGATGCACAGTCACAGGCGACCCTTTCAGGCTTTTCGGCCCCAACGACCCCCACTCCTTGAACTCGTCCATCAGCATGACGACCGAATCGCCGATGCGTACCGCTGCATGCATCAGCTTACCTTCCGGACCGTCCAGACGCACCATCTCTGTGGCGTTAAAGGCTTTTTTATAGAATTCGATCGCATCCGCGGCACCGGCGCAAACCAGATGCGGCGTTATCGTATTCATGCCCTGAGGAATAGGCTGGATTTTTGAAACGCCGTCAGGCTCAAGTCCGAACAACGCCTTACCTGTCATCATGTCGAAAGGCGCCGAAAAATGCTCGTGGGCGATCATCCACTTTCCGTCTGTCTTGCGGAGGCAGGATGTCATACGCATCCAAGACGTTTTTTCCTTGCCGCTTTCGTCGTTGGCGCCGCAACGAAGCAGAGCGTGGGCAAAGGCTACATTACCCTCAGCCTCTACAGCCAAGTCTTTAAATTCAAAAACCATAGGGCCGGGGCACATGGCCATGCAAGCCTCCCAGTGTTTTCGGTAAACCT
>DATJCP010000156.1:0-2656 GCA_035514715.1 Candidimonas sp. | reverse complement strand
TCTGCGGCGGCTTTTTCAGCAGCAGCTTGTTCAGCTTTCTCTTTTTGTTCGCGTTCCTTGCGCGCCTTTTCGATGGCGATCTCTGGATCTACCTCGGGTTGCGGCGGCGCCACTGGCGGCTTTTCGGCAACTGGAGGCGGCGGCGGTGGGGGCGGTTCGGGAGTCGGCTCGGGTTCGGGCTCAGGCGCTGGCTGAGGTTCCGGCTCGGGCTGTGGTTCGGGCGGCTGTTCTACCGGTTCAGGCTCGGTTTCCGGTTCCGCAGCAGTAGGTGTAGTGCCGTCGGCCCAGAGTTCAACCTGTACCGGATTAGGGTTGCTGGGCGAGGCGATAAAGCCGAACACCATGAACAGGACCAGTATCGCGTGTATGGAAATGGCGTAGATGAGCGCGCGCCGTTCATCGCGCTGTTCGGGAGTACGTTGCAGTGCTCTGTTGGAGGGGTGTCGTTTTTGCTTCATCAAGTTGCGTAAGGTCGTCCTGTGCGTCAGCGCGAGGCGGCGCGGCGCCTATTTTTTTAACGGTTCCGTGCTGGACTTCTGGTCCACCAGCAGCCCAAGCCGGGTAACGCCGCTGGTGCGCAGTTGATCCATGACTTTCATGACCGTATCGTAAGGGACGCGCCCGTCGGCAGCAATGACAACAGGAGTTTCCGCGGAAATCCGCGACTTTACTTCTGACACAAGATCTTGGCTGTTGATTTTTACGAAATTGGCGCCCGCATCGCGTACGCGTAGCGAGATTGAGCCGTCTTCGGCTATTTCGACTTCCACCGGTTTGGCCGGGACCTCAGCTGCGCTGCCGACGGAGGGCAGTTCTATCAGCCCGGGCGTGATCATGGGCGCCGTGACCATGAAGATGACCAGCAGCACCAGCATGACGTCGATGTAAGGCACGACGTTGATATCGTTTTTAAGGCGGCGGGTGCGGCTGCTGCCGCGTGCGGAAGGCATTAGTGCACCTGCCGTTGCAGAATGTTGAGGAATTCGTCGATGAAACTGTCGAAACGAATGGAGAGACGATCGATTTCGTTGGTGTAGCGGTTATAGGCAACAACGGCTGGGATAGCAGCGAACAAGCCGATAGCGGTGGCAATCAAGGCTTCGGCAATACCGGGCGCCACTGCCGAAAGGGTGGCTTGCTGCATAGACGACAGGCCGATGAAGGCGTGCATGATCCCCCATACTGTTCCCAATAGACCGATGTAGGGGCTGACGGAACCTGCCGATGCCAGGAAATTCAGGTGCGATTCCAGGCTGTCCATTTCGCGTTGATAAGTGGCGCGCATGGCGCGGCGCGGGCCGTCCAGCATAGCGTCTCCGCCGCCGTTGTTGCGGCGTGCCTTGACGAATTCGGTCATGCCTGCATCGAAAATTCGAGCAAGCGCGCCATGTTCGGCGCGACGTGTGGCGATTGCCTGCTGCAAGACGGAAAGATCGCCGCCTGCCCAGAAGTCGTCTTCAAAACGGCGTGTTTGCTGGTTGGCGCGTTTCAGTGTCGCGCTCTTGCTGAAGATATAAGTCCACGACAGGATCGAAATGCCCAGCAGCACAAGCATGACCAGTTGGACGGGGATGCTGGCATCAATCAGTAGGGTAAACAGCGACAGGTCGCTAGCGGCTTGCATGGTTAGTTCTGAGCCTTTTCCAGTAGGGTTCTAAGTTCGTGAGTAAGCCCGGCGGGGCGAAACGTGTTCGCGTCAACGCAACCGACTTGGATACTGCTTTCGCACAGTAGTTCCCCGCCACAAAAGGCCGACTGATCGAAATGAATCGAGGCGCGGCCAAGGCGGGTGATTTGGCTGTGTATAACCAGCAAGTCGTCGAGCCTTGCTGGCTTGCGGTATTGTATTTCAACCTTCTTGATAACGAATAACCTATGTTCTTTGGCGGCAAGTTCCGATTGGTTTACACCTAGGCGTCGTAGCCATTCTGTTCGGCCCCGTTCAAAAAACTTCAAGTAGTTGGCATAGTACATAACGCCGCCGGCGTCAGTGTCTTCGTAATATACGCGAATATCCAGCCTGGATAATGCATCGGGTGTTTCAATTGCCATGTCTTTCGTTAAGTGGTGTGACATCCCCGCCTGGACGGGGATGTCAGGCAGCTTATGGGCATGGGTAGCCCCATAGGCTGGTTTATAGCGATTTTAGCTGCTCCAGCGCGTAGGCAAGGGCATCCGGGACGGCGACTTTGGTGGCGGCTTCCTGGCGCCTGGTCTGGATTTCGACCATGTTCTCTTTCAGTCCGCGGTCGCCTATAGTGATACGCAGCGGCACTCCCACCAGTTCCCAATCGGCAAACATAATGCCTGGGCGCGTGTCGCGGTCGTCAAGTATGACGTCGACCCCTTGAGCCTGGAGCTCCTGGTACAAGGTTTCCGCTGCGTTGCGTACTGTTTCACTTTTATGCAGGCCCATGGGGCAAATGACGACTTCGAACGGTGCAATGGCGCGCGGCCAGATGATGCCCTTGCCATCATGGTTTTGCTCGATGGCCGCCGCCGCAATGCGGCTGACGCCTATGCCGTAGCAGCCCATTTGCAGCGTGGCGGGCTTGCCGTCGTTCTCCAGGAAAGTGGCTCCCAGGGCTTTGGAGTATTTGTCCCCCAGGAAAAATACGTGGCCCACTTCAATGCCGCGTTGAATGGCCAGTTGACC
>DATJCP010000155.1:0-6962 GCA_035514715.1 Candidimonas sp. | reverse complement strand
GCATGGAAGACGCGGCTGAAGTCCAGCCCCTGCGCTTTCCAGTGCTTGATGCCGGGGCGCATGTCCAGCAGGTCCACGCGCCCGATGAGTTCGTCGAACGTGCGTATGCCCAGTTGCGCCATGATTTCGCGCACTTCTTCGGCGACGAAGAAGAAATAGTTCACCACGTGTTCCGGCTTGCCCTGGAATTTCTTGCGCAACAGTGGGTCTTGCGTGGCAACGCCTACCGGGCAGGTGTTCAGGTGGCATTTGCGCATCATGATGCAGCCTTCCACTACCAGCGGTGCGGTTGCGAAGCCGAATTCATCGGCGCCCAGCAGCGCCCCGATGGCGACATCACGGCCGGTTTTCATCTGGCCGTCGGCTTGCACGCGAATGCGATTGCGCAGGTTGTTCAGCAGCAGCGTTTGCTGGGTTTCCGCCAGGCCCAGTTCCCATGGTGTGCCAGCGTGCTTTATTGAAGACACGGGCGATGCGCCTGTGCCGCCGTCGTGGCCGGCAATGACAACGTGGTCGGCCTTGGCCTTGGCGACACCTGTGGCTACCGTGCCCACGCCCACTTCCGATACCAGCTTGACCGAAATCGATGCTTTGGGATTCACGTTTTTCAGGTCGTGGATCAGCTGGGCCAGGTCTTCGATAGAGTAAATGTCGTGATGAGGTGGCGGCGAAATCAGGCCTACGCCAGGTACTGAATAGCGCAGCTTGGCAATGTATTCCGACACCTTATGGCCGGGCAATTGCCCGCCTTCGCCAGGCTTGGCGCCTTGTGCCATCTTGATCTGGATCTGGTCGGCGCTGGACAGGTATTCGGCCGAGACGCCAAAGCGCCCCGACGCAACCTGTTTGATGCGCGAACGCAGGGAGTCGCCCGCGGCCAGTGGCACATCGGCTTCGATGCGGTCCGAACCCAGGAACGACGCCAGCGTATCGCCTTTCTTGACAGTGCTCTTGCCGGCACGCATCTCAGCGCGATAGCGCAGTTCGTCTTCGCCGCCTTCGCCGGTGTTGGACTTGCCGCCGATGCGGTTCATGGCAACGGCCAGCACGGTATGGGCTTCCGTCGAGATTGAGCCCAGCGACATCGCGCCCGTGGCAAACCGCTTGACGATGTCTTTGGCGGGTTCGACTTCACTCAAGGGAATGGCGCGGGCCGGGTCGACCTTGAATTCGAACAGACCGCGCAGCGTCATGTGGCGGCGCGACTGGTCGTTGATCAGCTGAGCGTGTTCCTTGTAGGTGCTGTAGTTATTGGCGCGGGCGGCGTGTTGCAGCTTGGCAATGGAATCGGGCGACCACATATGCTCTTCGCCGCGTACCCGCCAGGCATACTCGCCGCCGGCTTCCAATGCATTGCTCAGCACGGGGTCGCTGCTGAAGGCGGCTTGGTGTACACGCAGGGCCTCTTCGGCGACTTCAAAAATGCCTATGCCTTCGATGTTGCTAGCGGTGCCGGTAAAGTACTTATTGATCAGGCTGGAATGCAGTCCGACCGCTTCGAAGATTTGTGCGCCGGTGTACGACATATAGGTCGAAATGCCCATCTTGGACATGACCTTGTTCAGGCCTTTGCCGATCGCCTTGATGTAGTTCTTGACGGCGGTTTCAGGTTGTTCCATCGTGGCCAGCGATTCCAGCGCCAAGTAAGGGTGGATCGCTTCAGCTCCGTATCCGCCCAGTAGCGCAAAGTGGTGCACTTCGCGCGCCGAGCCGGTTTCCACCACCAGGCCGGTTTTGGTGCGCAAGCCGGCCCGAATCAAGTGCAGGTGTATGGCCGATGTGGCCAGCAGCGCCGGAATGGCGACGCGTTCGCTGTCGATATTGCGGTCGCTGATCAACAGGATGTTGTAGCCGCTGAGGACGGCGTCGGCCGCGTTCGAGCACAGTGAGGCAATACAGGCTTCGATGCCGTCCGGGCCCCAGGCTGTGGGGTAGGTGATGTCCAGTTCGAAGCTGCGAAATTTGTGCGAAGTGATTTGCTCGATATTGCGGATCTGGGCCATGGCGGCCACATCCAGTACGGGCTGTGTCACTTCCAGGCGCAGCGGCGGGTTGACGTTGTTGATGTCCAGCAGGTTGGGCTTGGGGCCAATGAATGACACCAGCGACATGACCAACTGTTCGCGGATGGGGTCGATAGGCGGGTTGGTGACCTGCGCAAACAATTGCCGGAAGTAGTTATAAAAGGGTTTGGAGCGGTTGGACAGCACGGCCAGCGGTGCGTCGTTGCCCATGGAGCCCATGGCTTCTTCGCCCGTGGCAGCCATGGGTTGCAAAATGAATTTGTAGTCTTCCTGGGTCCAGCCGAATGCTTGCTGGCGATCCAGCAGCGTTGCGGTTTTGGGGGCTTCGTCCAGTTTTTGCGTCGGCAGCGATTCCAGCTTCAGGCGCAGGCGTTCGATCCATTGCCGGTAAGGCCGGGTATTGGCCAGCTGCGACTTGATTTCCGCGTCATCGATAATGCGGCCTTGCTGCAAATCGATCAGGAACATCTTGCCGGGTTGCAGGCGCCACTTCTTGATGATGCGGTGTTCGGGGATGGACAGGGTGCCCGCTTCCGAAGCCAGTATCACCATGTCGTCGTCAGTGACCAGGTAGCGTGCCGGGCGCAGGCCGTTGCGATCCAGCAAGGCGCCGATTTGGCGGCCGTCGCTGAAGGCAATGGCGGCGGGGCCGTCCCAGGGCTCCATCAGGGCCGCATGGTATTCGTAGAAGGCGCGGCGGTTTTCGTCCATGTCGGTGTGCTGTTCCCAGGCCTCGGGAATCATCATCATCATGGCGTGGGCCAGCGAATAGCCCGACATGACCAGCAATTCCAGGCAGTTATCGAACGTTGCCGTGTCGGACTGCCCTTCGTAGACGATGGGGTAGAGTTTAGGCAAGTCTTGGCCCAGCACCGCCGATTGCATCGCGCCTTCGCGGGCGCGCAGCCAGTTGAAGTTGCCCTTCACGGTATTGATCTCGCCGTTGTGCGCGATCATGCGGTAAGGGTGGGCCAACGGCCAGGCTGGGAAGGTGTTGGTGGAAAAGCGTTGGTGCACCATGGCCAGGGCCGAGACCGCGCGGGTATCGGCCAGATCGCGGTAATAGCAGCCTACCTGATTGGCCAGCAGCAAGCCTTTGTACACCACCGTGCGCACCGAGATTGACGGAACGAAATATTCTTGTCCGTGCGCCAGTTGCATGTGCTGGATGGCGTGGCTGGCCGTCTTGCGGATTACGTATAGTTTGCGTTCAAGTGCGTCGGGCACCATGATGTCGTTGCCGCGGCCTATGAACAGCTGACGTATCACCGGCTCACAGGCGCGTACCGTAGGCGACATGGGCATATCGCGGTCGATCGGCACATCGCGCCAGCCCAGCACAACTTGGCCCTCGTCGCGCACGGCGCGCTCAAGCTCTTGCTGACAGGCGAGGCGGGAAGCCATTTCCTTGGGCAAAAACACCATGGCTACGCCGTACTCATCGGGAGGCGGAAGCTCTACGCCCTGCGCCGCCATCTCTTGGCGATACAACGCGTCGGGGATCTGTATCAATATGCCGGCGCCGTCGCCCATAAGCTCGTCGGCGCCTACTGCGCCGCGATGGTCCAGGTTTTCGAGAATCTTCAACCCTTGCTGGATGATGGCATGGCTTTTTCGGCCCTTTATATGGGCGACGAACCCCACGCCACAGGCGTCGTGCTCGTTATTGGGGCTGTACAGGCCTTGGGCGGATGGCGCCAGGCGGGAGGCGTTGATCGCGACAGCAGGGGTGGTCATAGCAATTACAGACTTGGACATAGGAGGACTCGCAGGTCGATTGGCACCCCGATTGGGCAAGCGTCAGGCCGGGCCGAGAGGAAGCTGGCGGCGAGCAAAACGCTTTTGGTGCAGTGCAATAGCTAAAAGATACTGCCGACGAAAACGTTTTACAAGAAAAACAAATGGGGTATGTCCCTATTTATTGATTTGCCAATATATCTGTGTGATAATTAGGGACGTACTTAAATCATTGATTATAAAAGGAGAAAAAAATGATATTTAAGAAAATCGCAGCCTTCGCAAGCAAGGTCATGCTAGAAGCCAAGCAAAAAAAATTGCTGTCGGCCAATAAAAAAGCGGCAGGTTTGCAACGAGCAGGCAAAAAAACCAACCATAGCGACCACAAGCTGGACGGTGGAATTGGTGTTGTGTTTTTTGGATCGCAGGTTCGTTTGTAATTGTTGCTGGTAAAGGCGGCATGCGTCGGAGCGGGGCGTGGTTATGCCCGGCACAATACGGCTCACGTCGCCATCACACCCCGTCTGTTGCCGAAGCGCTAACTGGTGCCGCTTTTCGCGGCCGGCCCCGTGGGGCGGGCGCAATACGGCGCGATGCCAGCGCCTCAAGTCTGGCTAGAAATACAGCTTCACCCAGCACCCACTGCCCGAACAGCGCTTGCTCTATGCGCAGGCTTTCCGAGGCGGATATCCCCTGGCTCATGCGCTCCCGGTATCGGGCCTGGCGAGCAAACGGTGTATTGCCGTCTTGCCAGTAATCGATATGGTCGGTGACCAGCGCATCGTTGCGCGTATGCAGGCCGGTGTGCCCCGCCGCCGATGACCATGGCCAGCTCTCGGCCTTGTCGACATAATGCATTTGTACCGGCAAGGATTCGAGCCAGATGAGTGCGGGCAAGACCCAGCGGCCAGGCTCGATCAAGGCGCTGCGATATCGGCCTGTAAAAACACGGCCGTGTCGCATGTGTGTTGCCATGCGTCGGCCCAGGGCCTGTATCAGCCTGGATAGGCTGAGCGCATCGGGTGGGGTGGCAAGCAGGGTGATGCGGTCATTAAGCAGCAGCCAGCCGTGCAGCGCCACTTTGTGTGTGCGGGCATCTTGCTGCAACCATATCAGTAGCTGATCCAGGGCGGCAAGCGGTGTGGGATCGGAGATGGCGGCCAGCGGGTGAGCAAATTCCGCTTGTACAAGCTGCGGTATCTGCGGGGCGTAAAGGCGTGGCAATCGGGCCATAACAGGCTAATCATTCCAATGGGATTCTGACCCCTATTCTAATTAAATTCCATGATGCCCGTATGGGGCGGTCCCAATCATTGAGGAATGTCGTATCAAAAAAAGCCGCCATGGATTATCGTGTTTGGATTCCATGTTTTCGAGCTGGCATCGCAGCGGCTCGTCTGTCCACTAGGGGGTATGCTCATGCAGTCAGGTCAATCCGGTCAACAAGCGGCGGGTGCTGCCCGATTCCATATACGCAAGGTGGCGGTGTGCGGTGCGGGTGTCATGGGCGCGCAAATTGCCGCGCATTGCTTAAATGCAGGCGTGCCGGTGGTGCTGTTCGATTTGCCGGCCAAGGAAGGCGATAAAAACGGTATCGCCAAGCGAGCGATTGCGCAGCTTGCCAAGCTTAGTCCCGCACCTTTGGGTACGCCCGAATTGGCGGCCTTGATTACCCCCGCCAATTACGACGACGACCTTCATCTGCTGGCCGAATGCGACCTGGTGATCGAGGCTATTGCCGAGCGCCTGGACTGGAAGCGCGATCTTTATCAGAAGCTGGCTCCGGCTATCAAGCACGACGCCATCATTGCCAGCAATACATCGGGCCTGTCGATTACCGAGCTTGCCGCAGCGCTGCCAGAAGCGTTACGCCACCGCTTTTGCGGGGTGCACTTTTTCAATCCGCCGCGCTATATGGCATTGGTCGAACTGATTCCTACCGGCGATACTGAACCCAGGCTGTTGGATTTGCTGGAAACCTTCTTGGTCTCGCAGCTAGGCAAAGGCGTAGTGCGGGCCAAAGATACTCCCAATTTTATCGGCAACCGTATTGGGGTATTCGGCATTCTGTCGGTGTTTGCGCAAGCTGAAAAATTCGGCCTGCCTTATGAATTGGTCGATGAACTGACCGGTACCCGGCTGGGGCGCGCCAAGTCCGGCACATTCCGCACGGCCGATGTCGTGGGGCTGGATACTCTGGCCCATGTGATACGCACCATGCAGGACCAGTTGCCCCGCGACCCCTTCCACGCGCACTTTGGCGTACCGCCGGTGGTGGCTGGCCTTATTGAAAAAGGCGCATTGGGCCAGAAAACCGGCGCGGGCTTTTATCGTAAAGAAGGAAAATCCATATTGCGGCTGGATCCGGCTACCCGGGAATACGTTGCCGCCGATGCCAAAATCGACGAGGCGGTTGCCGCCATTTTGGCCGAGCGCGACCCGGCCAAAAAGCTGAAGGCCCTGCACGACTCCGATCATCCGCAAGCGCAGTTCCTGTGGGCTGTGCTGCGCGATAGCTTTCACTACAGCGCAGTCCACTTGGCCGACATTGCCGACACCGCGCGGCAAGTCGATCTGGCCATGAAATGGGGCTTTGGCCACGCTCAAGGCCCATTTGAAATCTGGCAGGCGGCGGGGTGGCAAGATGTCGCACACTGGATTTCCCAGGATATCCAGGCGGGCAAGGCTTTGTCTGATACGCCTTTGCCGGATTGGGTCATGCGTGGGCCGGTATGGGAAGCGCGGGGCGTGCATACGCCCGCCGGATCATGGAATCCGCACGAAAAGCGGTTTGAAGGGCGTAGCACCTTGCCTGTGTACGAGCGTCAAATCGGTGCACCTCGTCTTGTGGGTGAAGCGGCCAGCCTCGAGCCTTTGGTTGTGTATGAAGATGAAGCCGTTCTTTGCTGGACTTTGCCCGCACCGCATCCCGCCGATGTATTGATTGTGTCGTTCAAAAGCAAAATGCACACGCTAAGTCCAGGCGTAGTGCGCGGCATCGTGCATGCGGTTGACTTGGCCGAGGCGTCGTTCAAGGCCCTGGTTATCGGCCAACTTGATGACCCCTTTTCCGCAGGCGCCGATCTTAAAGCCATGCTGCCGGCCTTTGCGGAAGGCGGCGCCGCTGCAGTAGAACCCATAGAACGGGAAATGCAAGACATGGTCTTGCGCCTGCGCTATGCACAAGTGCCAGTGGTGGCG
>DATJCP010000154.1:0-5054 GCA_035514715.1 Candidimonas sp. | reverse complement strand
CGGTTTCTTGGTGACCTTGCCGCTGTACATGGGTTTCAATCCCAATACAGCCGACATGCAGTTTGTTGAAAAGGCAAGCTGGATCAAAACCTTTGCCGTGAACTATCACCTGGGTGTCGATGGTATTTCCCTCTGGTTTGTCTTGTTGACGGCATTTATTACGATCATCGTAGTATTGGCCGGCTGGCAAGTCATTACCAGCCGCGTGGCGCAATACATGGCCTCTTTCCTGATCCTGTCGGGCTTGATGGTTGGTGTGTTTGCGTCGCTGGACGGCATGCTGTTCTATGTCTTCTTCGAAGCCACCCTGATACCGATGTACTTGATCATTGGCGTGTGGGGCGGGCCTAACCGGGTCTATGCAGCGTTCAAGTTCTTCTTGTATACGCTGATGGGTTCCTTGTTGACCCTGATTGCCTTCATCTACCTGTGGCACGCATCGGGCGGGTCGTTCGATATCCAGACCTGGCACAACCTGAAGTTGGGCTATACGCCGCAGATCTTCATCTTCGTTGCCTTGTTGGCCGCCTTTGCCGTCAAAGTGCCGATGTGGCCGGTGCACACCTGGTTGCCGGATGCTCACGTCGAGGCGCCTACGGGTGGTTCGGTGGTGCTGGCCGCCATCATGCTTAAGTTGGGCGCTTACGGTTTCTTGCGTTTTTCGCTTCCTATTGCGCCGGATGCCTCGCAGAGCCTGGCCGGCATGATGATCGCATTGTCCTTGATCGCCGTTATTTATATCGGTTTGGTCGCGATCATCCAGGACGATATGAAGAAGTTGGTGGCTTATTCGTCGGTAGCCCACATGGGCTTCGTGACATTGGGTTTCTTCGTATTCAATACGGCAGGCCTGGAAGGCGCGATTGTGCAAATGATTTCGCACGGTTTCGTTTCGGGCGCCATGTTCCTTTGTATAGGTGTGTTGTACGACCGTCTGCATACACGTCGGATCGACGCCTACGGTGGCGTCATCAATGTGATGCCGCGCTTCGTGACTTTTTTCGTGTTGTTTTCCATGGCTAACGCCGGCTTGCCGGCAACCAGTGGATTCGTGGGCGAATTTACGGTCATCATGGGCGCTGTCGAATACAACTTCTGGATCGGCTTGCTTACCGCAACAGCATTGATCTGGGGCGCTGCCTATTCTTTGTGGATGCTGAAACGCGTGGCGTTCGGTGATATTGCCAACGACAACGTACGCGCCATGACCGACTTGAACTCGCGTGAATTCTTCATCATGGGAATCATGGCGATCGCTGTGCTGTTCATGGGTATTTATCCCAAACCGTTTACAGATGTCATGCACGTGTCGGTGGAAGCCTTGTTGCAGCACGTCTCTATCTCGAAACTGTAGACCCGAAATATTATGCAAAATCCTTTTGACTTCGCCTTGGCTACGCCCGAGATTCTGCTTTTGATTTTGGCTGCAGCGACACTGCTTATCGATGCCTTCAGCAAATCCGAATCGCGCCACGTAACCTTTACGCTCAGCATCGTTACGCTGTTGATCCTGACCGCCACATCGCTGTGGCAATGGAACGAAGGCGTGCAAGGCAGCTCTTTTGGCGGCCTTTATGTCGTTGACTCGCTGTCGCACTTCCTGAAGGTGCTTTCCTATATTGCGGTAGGGGCTACGCTGATCTATGGCCGCGAATATGCGGAAAAACGCGACATGATGAAAAACGGCGGCGAAATGTACTCGCTGACGATGTTTGCGTTGTTGGGTCAGATGGTGATGATCTCCGCCGGCAGCATGCTTACTGTTTACCTGGGTGTCGAGTTGATGTCCTTCGCCTTGTATGCGCTTGTGGCCTTGCGCCGCGATGACGTCAAAGCGACTGAAGCGGCAATGAAGTATTTCGTTCTGGGCTCCTTGGCTTCCGGCGTGCTGCTGTATGGCATGTCCATGATCTACGGTGCGACAGGTCAGCTCGATCTGACTCAAATTGCGCAGGTAATTGGCAGTGGCAAGGCAGAGCGCCTGCCCTTGGTGTTCGGTGTGGTGTTTATCGTCGCTGGCCTGGCATTCAAGCTGGCGGCGGCGCCGTTTCATATGTGGACGCCTGACGTCTATCAGGGTTCGCCGACTTCTGTCACGCTTATCCTGGGTGCTGCGCCCAAGTTGGCGGCATTTGCGATCACCTTGCGCTTGCTGATCGAAGGTCTGCACGGCATTGCCGTCGATTGGCAGCCTATGCTGCTGGTCTTGGCTGTGTTGTCGCTGGCTATCGGTAATATCGCCGCCATCGCGCAAACCAACTTCAAGCGTATGCTGGCGTACTCCACCATCTCGCATATGGGCTTTGTATTCTTGGGACTGCTTTCGGGCGTGGTTCAGGATCAGGCTGCGGCTACAGGCGCAGCCTATGGTTCGTCGCTGTTCTACATGGTCATCTATGTGTTGACTACGTTGTCTACCTTCGGGCTTATTCTGTTGCTAAGCCGTCAGGGCTTCGAGTGCGAAGAAATTGCCGATCTGAAGGGCCTGAATCGCCGTAATCCCGTTCTGGCCGGTATTTTGCTGTTGTCCATGTTCTCGCTGACTGGCATTCCGCCTATGGCTGGCTTCTATGCCAAGCTGGCTGTACTGCAAGCTCTGGTGGGCGCGGGTTATATCGCTATTGCGGTTGTTGCCGTCATGTTCTCGCTGATTGGTGCTTTCTACTACCTGCGTGTAGTGAAAATGGCTTATTTCGACGAACCTGAAGGTGAAATCGAAACGATCAACAATGGTGCTATCACCACCGGCGTCATGTCGATCAACGGCCTGCTCATCATTGTGCTGGGCGTTTTGCCAGGTGGCCTGATGGCTCTGTGCATCAGCGTGATCGAAGGCTCTTTGAAGTTCTAAGCAGTAAGCAGGCCGGACCCGCGCTTCTATCGTGCGGCCCGGCAAGGGTTCGCATCCGGCCTGCGGCATATCTCCCCCGCCAATTCACGCCATCCTTATGGCGCGGCGCAATCAGCACTCAATGCATGTTAATCCGTTGTTTTGCGGTTTTGCCTAAAGTCTTAGGAAGCACTTGATGAATCAGTCTTTTGCCGTTTGGATTCTTATCGGGCTATCCCTGGTAACGGCTAACCTTCCTTTTCTGGTCGAACGTCCCTTTTTGATTTTGCCATGGACCCAAAAAGGCGAGCCAGCCGCACCGGCGTGGATGCAGTGGCTATTTTCATTGCTGTTCCTGTGCTTGTTGGCAGGCCTGGGTTATATGGCTTTTGACCTGATAGGAAGCGCATTTGTCGTGGCATCGGATTTGGCGTCTGTTGCCTTCTTCCTTGCCAAAATCGTAGGCATGGTGCTGCTGACAGCATTGTTGTTGGCTTACCCGGGATGGCGCAACCGTGCCCATGTCATAGAAAAATCTTTCTTTGTCCGCCTGTTGGAGCTGCTGGTGTTCTATGCGCTGGTCGGCGCGCTTGGGTTCGCTTTTGAAATCAACATCGGCAACAGCTTTACCCAGACTTGGGAGTTCTACGCTATAACGCTCAGTCTGTTCCTGGTGGTGGGCTACCCAGGTTTTGTGTACCGCTACCTGTTGCGCCGTCGCAAGCGTTAATCCAATAAATCGGTTTCGCCGGAAGCGACCTCTTTCAGTACCATCGTGGGTGGGCTGACTAGAGGCAATCCGGCTTCGCGCAAGCGCTTCAGTATGTCGAACAGCAGGGCGCTGCGCACCCGGTAGGCGGCGCGTGGCGAGCCCACGTAACCCGTTGCATTGAACACCAAACCCGTAGCGTCGACGCCGTCCAGCATGACATCTGGGGAGGGCTCATCCAGTGTATCTGGGTTTTCTTGAAATGCCGATAACATCAGATCATGTACTTGATCGGGGTCGGTGTTCACAGGTAAAGCCAATTTTATTTGTACTCGTCCCAGGGGGGAGTCGTGCGTGACGTTGCGCACGACTTTGGTGATGAATTCGGAGTTCGGCACGATTACAGTGGATCGGTCGCCCATTTGGATTTCGGTAGCTCTCACGTTAATGCGGCGGATGTCGCCTTCGACCCCGCCCAGCGATACCCAGTCGCCGACTTTCACCGGCCGTTCAGCCAACAAAATCAGGCCCGATACAAAGTTCTGCACGACTGCCTGCAGGCCAAAGCCTATCCCGACCGATAGCGCGCTGGCGATCCATGCCACACGTTCCAGGCCGATGCCCACTGCCGATAACGAGAGCGAAGTTACTAGCACGTATCCTGCATAGCCGAACAGGGTGGCTGCCGACAGACGCATGCCGGGGTCCAGGCTGGTTGTGGGGAGGTATTGGGTAGATAGCCAACGCTGCAGCAATTTGACCGACCCAAAGCCCAACAGCAGAACCAAGATTGCCAGGACGACAGAGGTAGGACGTATTTGTATTTCGCCAATGGCAATGCCAGAGTGCAGTTGATCGAGCTGGCGCAGCCATTCCGAGGGGCCGCCGCCGAATGGTGATAGCAGTAGCATCAATGCAAACAACACGACCAGAAGGCGTGTTATGCCGGATAGAATCACAATGGCTTGATTGCGGACGCGCGATATGGGGCGGTTATTGGTTTCTTCAGTGCTATTGCGCTTGGCTGATGCCAGCAGGCTGGCGCAGCCGTCGTCTATCAGGCCTGTGATCAGGTAGGTGGTGCCAACGATCAGGGCTATCCATACCAACTGCTTGGTAATGAAACTGCCTAAGGCTACATAACCCACAAGCAGGCTGATCATGCCGATTATTATTGCTGCCCATGTGATATTCAGCAGAATGCTCAGCCAAGGCGAGATGGGTGCCTGCGTTGTTTTAGCGGGGTCTTCCTGATGCGCTCTGCCGGTTCGGCGGGCACGTTGCATGGCCAGGCCTAAGGTGATGCTTAACGCCAGCGCCATGATGCAGTCTATCGCCACGGTGGCGGCCAGGCTGGCATTGACCAGGGTAGCCAGTCGTTGGGTCGCCCAGTCAGCACAGACAACAATGGTCAGGATCAATGGAAACCAACGCAGCCTTCGTGCCTGTTCGTTGTCCATGGAAGGAAGCCGCCACGAAGGACGGTCGGTCGCCAGTAAGGCATTGCCAAGGCCA
>DATJCP010000153.1:0-2938 GCA_035514715.1 Candidimonas sp. | reverse complement strand
CCCTGAAACGAACTGCGACTCTTTGGCCGCGAAAAAGACCAAGGCCGAAGCAATATCGTCGGGCAAGCCCCACTTCTTCTGCGGCACCCGGCTATGCAGCCAGCTATTGAATTCAGCATCGTCCCAAAGATTCTTGGTCAGTTCTGTTTTTATATAGCCTGGGGCAAGGGCATTGACTGTAATGCCGGAATCGGCCAGCTCGACGGCCCACTGCCTGACCAGCCCATGCAGCGCCGATTTGGCTGCGGTATAAGCCGTGACCTCTTTGCGGCCCAGCACTGCCGTTATCGACCCGGTAAAAATGATGCGGCCATATTGCTGCTTTGCCATGATGGACGCCACATGCCGGCCTAGCGCCCATTGCGAAGTCAGGTTGGCAAACAGTACCCGCTCGAATTCCGACAAGGGGAACTGCAATAACTTTTCCCGGTGCTGAACACCGGCATTGGAAAAGAAAATGTCAATTTTCCCCACCGTACCCAGTATGTGATCGATAGCCTGGATACCCTGGTCGATATCGGTAATATCGAAAGGCAGCGCAAGGGCAGCTATACCCTGCGCGCCTAATTCGTGCTTTACCTGCTCAAGTCTGGCGGCATCCCGGCCATTGATGATAACGGTTGCGCCCTGGCGCCCCAAAGCCTGCGCCGCCGCCAGCCCTATACCGCGCGACGACCCCGTTACCAACGCAACCTGACCTGACAAATCGAACATGCAAAGCCTCTATTCGTGTACCCGCCGTTAACTTAGAAATTGACCTTGTCCGCGCCTTTCAAGTGCAAGATAGCGCGGGCGTCATCAGGCGTAGCCACCTCCAGATTCAAGGCTTCAAGAATGATGCGTATCCGGCTGACCTGTTCGGCATTGGACGAAGCCAGTTGCCCCGGACCTATCCACAGCGAATCCTCGAGCCCGACACGCACGTTGGAGCCCATGGCCGCACCCATCGTCGCCAAAGGAATCTGGTTGCGCCCCGCCCCCAGGATAGACCACTGGTAGTTATCGCCAAAGAGGCGGTCGGCAGTACGACGCATATGCATCAAATCCTCCGGGTTGGGACCTATACCGCCCAGGATGCCGAACACCGACTGTATGAACGGCGGGCTTTGCACTAGGCCACGGTCCATGAAGTGCGCCAGGTTGTACAAATGACTGATGTCGTAGCATTCGAACTCGAAACGCGTACCGTTTTCACTGCCTTTGCGCAGGATGGCCTCGATATCTTTATAGGTATTCTTGAAGATCAGGTCTCGGCTGTTTTCCAGGTGCTCGCGCTCCCACTCATGCTCGAAAGTTTTGAAGCGTTCCAGCATGGGGAACAACCCAAAATTCATTGAACCCATATTCAAGGAAGCCACCTCGGGCTTGAAGGTCATGGCGGGACGCATGCGCTCTTCAACCGTCATATGGGGGCTGCCGCCCGTAGTGATATTGACCACGGCATTGGTACTGGCCTTGATCTTCTCAAGGAACGGCCGAAACAGTTCTGGATCCTGGGATGGCTTGCCATCTTTAGGATCACGCGCATGCAAATGCAAAATAGCGGCGCCGGCATTCGCAGCGGCTATGGCCGCTTCGGCGATCTCATCCGCCGTAACAGGCAGGTACTTGGACATGCTGGGCGTATGAATCGCCCCGGTCACTGCGCAGGTAATGATTACTTTCTTCTTGCTGGCCATGATGATGTGATCCTTTTCGTAGTCAATCAATTCGCGTCATTCGATTCAGATACGCTCTTGTGCAACAGCAGCCCCATAAGGCGTTCGTCGCGCCACAAGCGGCGCTTCAATAGCTCGTCCTTCGATAACAAAGCGCGGCGCTGCGCCTCTACGTCCGCCACCAGTTCGTTGCTCCAGCTATCTGTCGACACCTGCTCTTGCGATATCGACTGGTACATGCCGCCATATCTGTTGCAGTAATCCTGCAAACCGTCCGGGGCATTAAGATCTATGGTCTCAAAAGGCCCCATGAACGACCAGCGCAGGCCCAGCCCGTCTTTCACGGTAACGTCCAGGTCTTCGACGCTGATGCAGCCGCTTTGCACCAAGCGAAACGCCTCGCGCAACAATGCCCCTTGCAAGCGGTTCAACACGAAACCTTCCACTTCTTTGTGCACCGTGACCGGCTTCTGGCCAACGCTTTGCATGATTTTCCGCGCTTTTTCAATGGCCTTTGTATCGGTCCACGGAGCACCGCACAGCTCAACCACCGGAATAAGGTAAGGCGGATTTACCGGATGGGCGACCAGGCAGCGATGCCGTCCCGGCAAGTCCTCGGTAAAGGCGGAGGCCGGAATACTGGAGGTGGAACTTGCCAGTATGGTTTCGGGCGCGCACAAGGCATCCATCTGCTTATAAATACTTTTCTTGATGTCTATGCGCTCAGGCAGGTTTTCTTGTACATAGCCCACGCCTGCCAGTGCCTGCTCAAGGGTGGGCATCGCCTGAATGTGAGCCGTGGCTGCCGACGCGCCAACCAGCAACCCTTTGCTTTCAAGCTGCCGCATCTGCCCGGCAATCAAGCCCATGGCGCTCGCCAAGGCATCCTGGTCGCCATCCCAAAGCTGAACATCGCATCCGCCCCGCGCAAAAACGATGGCCCATGCCTGGCCTATCAGCCCCGCGCCAATAACCGCAATTTTCATAAGCACCTCGAATCCGCCCCGTTAAACCAAAGCCTGGGTATGCCCGTCGACGACCAAGGCCTGCCCGCTTACGTTGCCAGCCGCGCCGCTGGCAGAAAACAAAGCCATATTGGCAATATCGCGCGCTGTCACCATGCGGCCTAGCGATGCTTGCTGTTCATACAAATCGGCAATCGCTTGCACCGGCTTGCCCAGCGTTTCCGCCTTGGCTGCGATGACAGCCCGTATACGTGGACCTTCTACCGCGCCGGGCAAGATCGCATTGACCCGCACGCCGTACTTGCCCAGTTCGAT
>DATJCP010000152.1:0-5251 GCA_035514715.1 Candidimonas sp. | reverse complement strand
TTGTCGGCGGTGCTGGGCAGGGTTGTCCAGTCGTCATCCTGCATCCAGCGCCTGGCCGCGGTCTTGGCCAGGCGGCCGTCGGGTTGCGATGTCGCGCCATTGGCCAGCTTATCGGGAAATAGCCCGGGGGCGGCCCAGTCCAGGTCCAGGAAGTCGCCGTCGGGCGTATTGATCCGTTCGCGTACAAAGGATATATGGTGATAGCGTGCCGCCAGCGCGCCATACAGCGTTTGCAAGTGTCCGCCGGGTAGCCAGGCGGGACTCGGACAGGGGGATGTGTCAATCTGCGCTGTCACGTACCGCCTTCAGTGCAGAAATACCCTAGCGCTTTGTGGAACGCTGGTTCAGCTTCTTGTGGAGTTGTAAACATAAACTAAACGAACCGTGTGTTAAGCGCCGCGTTGCCGACGGCGGTGCCGCGATAATGCGCCCGATCAGTGGCCGTGGACTTTCTCGCCTTCTTTGAGTTCGTAGGCGGCGCCGCAATATGGGCACAGTGCCTTGCCTGTCTTGACGACTTCTATGTAGACGCGAGGATGCATATTCCAGAGAGGCGTGCCTGGCCTTGGGCAGTAGACTGGCAGGTCCTTGGCTTCGACAAAAATGGTTTGATCCTGAGGGATCGCGGATTTCGGGGTGCTGCTCATGGTGCGTCCTAAAAATGTAGGTCTGGCGCGGCCAGATGGTTGGTTATATTTTACTTAGCCAGTGATGGTACTTGGGATTTTTCCCGTTTACGGCATCGAAGTAGGCTTTCTGAAGTTTTTCGGTGATGGGGCCACGCTTGCCGGCGCCGATAACGCGGCGATCCACTTCACGGATAGGCGTGACTTCGGCAGCCGTGCCGGTGAAAAAGGCTTCGTCGGCGATGTACAGGTCGTCTCGGGTCAGGCGCTTGGTTTGCAGGGGGATGCCCAGGTCGGCAGCCAGCGCGTGGATGGTGGAGCGTGTAATTCCGGTAAGCGCCGATGCGATCTCGGGTTCGCAAAGTACGCCGTCTTTGACGATAAAAATGTTTTCACCCGAACCTTCTGCGACAAAACCGTCGGTGTCCAGCAGAATGGCTTCGTCGTAGCCGTGATCCAGGGCTTCGGCATTGGCAATGATGGAGTTGGCGTAGGTGCTGGCCACTTTGGCGCGGGGCATGGTGACGTTAACGTGTTGGCGGGCATAGGATGAGATTTTTACGCGTATGCCTTGCTGTAGCGCGTCTTCGCCAAGATACGCGCCCCACGGCCATGCCGCGATGGCGACGTGCACTTTGGCGCCCTTGGGAGACACCCCCATTTTCTCGGAACCGTAGAACACCAGCGGCCGAATGTAACAAGAGGCCAGGTTATTGCTGCGCACGACTTCGAGTTGGGCGGCATTGATGGCGTCCTTGTCGTAAGGCATTTCCATCTGGTAAATATGGGCGGAATTGAATAGTCGATTGGTGTGATCATGCAATCGGAATACGGCTGTGCCGATGTCAGTGTTGTAAGCACGCACACCTTCGAAAACAGCCAGGCCGTAATGCAGGGAGTGGGTCAGGACGTGGGTCGTGGCGTCGCGCCAGGGTACCAGCTTGCCGTCATACCAGATAAAGCCATCGCGATCAGACATGGACATTACGCTCTCCCAAAGATGAGGCTTGATTGTACCAAGGGCTGGGGCCTTACAATAGCCGCTTTATGAAAAGCTGTATAAGGCGCGAGCGGTGGCAAAGACCCGTTTTTATTCGACATGGCTGGAGGCCAGCAATCAGCGGAATTTCAAAATAGGGTTCTGGGATGCGCTGCCCGCGTTGATCGCGACTGGCACTTGGGGCTTCGTAACCGGTATTGCGCTGGTCAAGTCTGGGCTGACCGAAGCCATGGGCATGCTGATGACGCTGACGGTATATGCCGGTTCGGCCCAGCTGACCGCCTTGCCGCTGATCGAGTCCTCGGCGCCGTTGTGGTTGATTTTTGCCGCCGGCATGGTCGTCAATATCCGTTTCATCATCTTCGGCGCGGCCCTGCATCCCTTTTTTCGGCACATGTCGTGGGTCAAGCGCATGACATTCGGTTTTTTCGCCACTGATGTTTCGTTTGTGCTGTTTATGGGGCGCTTTGGCGACAGCAAGGAAAAGGGCACTGCCGAGCAACTGTGGTACGCCCTGGGAATTATGATCCCGTGCTGGTTGATATGGAATATTTGCTCCATGCTGGGGATTTATCTGGGCGGCTTCGTGCCCGCCTCGTGGTCGCTTGAATTCGCGGCAGTGCTTGCCTTGATGGCCATCATTGTTCCTTTGGTCAAGACCAGGCCCATGGCCATGTGTATGTTGGTGGCCGGCGTTATCGCATGGGTGGGCCAGCCTTTGCCGTTGCGCCTGGGGCTGGCGGCAGCGGTCGTTGGCGGGGTGGTGGCCGGCGTGGTTGCCGAAAGTTTGCAACAGAAGGCCAAGAAATCCCAATGACAGACGACCTGAGCTACGATCTTTATATTCTCGGTGTAATCGCTTTGCTGACGGTTTGCAGCTTCGTGACGCGCTCGGGATACCTCTTGTTCGGGGATCGCTTCCCGTTGTCCGACCGGGTGCGTCGTGCTTTACGCTACGCACCTACCGCCGCGCTGATAGGTATTGTCGTGCCCGAGCTCTTGCCCTTGAAAGCGGGTGTCGGGCCTGTTTTCGATATCAAGGTGCTGGCCGCCGGTGCGGCAATACTACTGTACTGGCGCACCCGCAGTAGCCTGATGGTGATAGTGGGCGGCATGGTTGCCTATTGGATATTAAAGGCGGTGTCGCAGTTGTTCTCCTGATGCGCGGGTAACAAAGCGTATGCTTTTAACGACACTCTTGGGCTTTTATGGCAATGCATGGCTACCTGTCCGTGGTAAATGCAGATAGTTGCCTGCGCTGCGTTAAAATGACCGGGTTATAAAAGCTTCACGCGGGGTACTCCTGCGTCTGGCGTAAACCACCTTCAATGACAGAAACTACAAACACACACATCGATACCCCTGCCGCCACTTTTTCCGATTTCGGCTTGCATCCCAGCATTCTCTTGGCGGTCGCCGAAACCGGATACACCATTCCTACGCCTATCCAGGCGCAAGCCATCCCGATCGCCATGGGTTGCCGAGATGTTATGGGGGCCGCTCAAACCGGCACAGGAAAAACGGCAGCCTTTACGCTGCCTATTCTGCATCGCTTGATGCAGTTCGCCAATACCAGCGCTTCGCCGGCGCGGCATCCCGTGCGGGCCTTGATTCTGACGCCTACGCGCGAACTGGCTGATCAGGTATCTGATAACGTAATTCAGTACAGCAAGTCGACGCCTTTGCGTTCGACGGTGGTGTTTGGCGGCGTCGATATCGGTCCTCAGCGTGATGCCTTGCGTCGCGGCTGCGAGGTCCTTATCGCCACGCCCGGCCGCTTGTTGGATCACGTCGAACAGAAAAACGTCAATCTGGGGCAAGTCGGCATCCTGGTGCTGGACGAAGCCGATCGCATGCTAGACATGGGCTTCTTGCCGGATCTGGACCGCATCATGCGTTTGCTGCCCGCCACTAGGCAGGGCCTGCTTTTTTCGGCCACATTCAGCAATGAAATCCGCAAGCTAGGCCGTACTTACCTGAATAACCCCGCCGAGATCGAAGTGGCGGGGCGTAATGCCACAGCCGAAACCGTTACACAGATCGCCTATGCGATGCCCAGCAGCGAAAAGCGTGCGGCTGTCGTTCATTTGGTCAAGTCGCGTGGTTTCAACCAAGTCATTGTTTTTTCGAATACCAAAATCGGTACCAGCCGTCTGGCCCGTGAATTGGCCCGCGATGGCATCAAGGCCGAGTCCATACACGGTGACAAGAGCCAGATTGATCGCATGAAGGCGCTTGAGGCGTTCAAGGCCGGCGAACTGGAAGTGCTGGTTGCTACTGATGTCGCAGCCCGTGGCCTGGATGTGGCCGGTGTGCCTTGCGTCATCAATTACGACCTTCCTTATAACGCCGAAGACTACGTGCACCGTATTGGACGTACTGGGCGCGCCGGAGCGTCAGGCGAAGCTATTGCGTTTTTTGCTCCTGAAGAAGAACGGTTTCTGCTTGATATTGAAAAGCTTATCAAGTTCAAAGTACCGCGTGGCACCTTGAACTTGCCGGCAGCGGTTCGCCAGACTCCTTCGGCCAGCAGTAGCAGCAGTAGCAGTAGCAGTAGCAGTAGCAGCAGTAGCAGCCACGGCGAGCGCAGGCCATATTCGTCGTCCAGCGCGAAGGCCAGCAGCAAGCCCGTCGATGATTTCTTCTACAAGCCGTATGTGCCGTCGGTGTCTGCCGGCGCTCCCGAATTGGCCAAGTCCAGCTCCGCCAGCACAAATAAAAGATCGGTAGGCGTGCTACTGGGCGGCAGGCATTAACAGCGTTTGAAGCAATGCCGGCCCGTTATCAAGAACGGGCGTGGTGTTGTCCATATGGCTTATCAGGCGGTCAAGGTGGCTGATGTGCGGCAGCATCGTGCCATAGAACAGGTTTCCGCTGGCATTCTGCACCAGTATGGTCGGGAAGTTCTCGACATCTTCATCGTCCAGCAATTCAGGACTTTCTTCGATATCTATCCACACAAAGGTGTGCTGCGGCCATTGCTCGGCCAGGGCCTTGAAGTCGGGCCGGTATTTTTCACACGTATCGCACCATGCGGCACAATAGCAGGCAATGACCAGCCCCGGGGTTTGCTTCAGGCGGGCGTGTAGCGCAAGCGCATCATGTTGGGGATCAAACACTGGCATAGAGACAAATGGCATCCGGTTTGACTATGATAGTCGTGTCTTTAATTTAAAAATTCCGCAATGAGCAATACTGACCTGGTAGTTCGTACCCAGCGGCCCGCCGTAACCGGCATGGCGTCTGTGGGCGTGGCATTCAAGCGGGCGCTGGTGTCGCAGTGCCATCCTAAAATGCTGGCGGCGCTGTTCCTGCCCTTTGTCATTGCCTTGCTTGGGGCCATTATATTGCTTTGGGCATTCTGGACTCCGCTGACCGGTTGGCTCAACACCGAAGCGTCCAGTTGGGCTGTCGTTGATCAGGTCGACCAATGGATGCTGGCCATAGGGCTGTTCTCTATAAAGCTATACCTGATTCCCATGCTTGCTGTGGTTATCCTGCTGCCCATATCGGGTATTTTGGGTTTGGTGATAGCGGCTCTTTTTGTTATGCCGATTGTGTTGCGGCATCTTGAGAAGCGCGAATACCAGGGGCTGTCGCGCCAAGGGCAATATAGCACCGCCGT
>DATJCP010000151.1:0-3637 GCA_035514715.1 Candidimonas sp. | reverse complement strand
GAACAAGGCGATCAAAGCCAGGGCTGTCGTAGCCCAGTCAAACTGGGGCAGCACTTGCAACAACTGCCAAAGCTTTTGGTGAAAGTGTTCACCGCCGGCGGCTGGCAAGCCGAAAAAATCCTTCCACTGTCCTACCCAGATCACAACACCGATACCCGCCGTAAAGCCGACTATGACCGGTGCTGGAATAAACTTGATGACGGCGCCAAGGCGGGCTACACCAAATAACAGAAGGATGATGCCCGCCATCAAGGTTGCGATCTGCAGGCCATCGACGCCATACTGCGCCACTACACCAGCCAGGATGACGATGAAAGCGCCGGTAGGCCCAGCGATTTGCACCCGGCTGCCGCCAAACAGCGAGACAATAATGCCTGCAATGATGGCGGTATAAATGCCCTGCTCGGGCTTGACCCCCGACGCAATCGCGAAGGCCATCGCCAACGGCAGGGCCACAACACCGACAATCAACCCTGCAACAATGTTGGAAAGCCAGTGGGGACGGCCTAGCAAGCCGGCGCGGTACGCATCGAGAAGAGCAAACATGGTTATCCTAGACAGGCCAAGAAAAGTCACACACCAGTGTAACGCAATGTAATTTGCATATGACTACTTGCGCAACAGCCTAAGACTATTTGCCAAGACAAGCAAACTGGCGCCCACATCAGCAAAAACCGCCATCCACATTGTTCCAACGCCCCACAAGGTCAAAATCAGGAATATCGCCTTGATACCCAGTGCTGCAGTGATGTTCTGCACCAATATGGCATGCGTAGCGCGTGACAGTTCAATAAAGCGCGGGATCTTGCGCAGATCGTCATCCATCAAGGCTACATCGGCGGTCTCGATGGCCGTGTCGCTGCCCATGGCACCCATGGCGAAGCCGATATCAGCACGAGCCAGCGCGGGCGCATCGTTGATGCCATCACCGACCATACCCGTCACCCCTTGCGCCGCGTACTGTTCAATAATGCCCTGCTTGTCTTCGGGCATGAGTTCAGCCTGCACACTGTCTATGCCGACCTCACGGCCAATACTTTGAGCCGTAGGCAGATTGTCGCCCGACAGCATGGCGGTGCGCACGCCCAAGGCATGCAGTTCGGCAATGGCCTGCCGAGTGGATGGCTTGACCGTATCGGCAACCGCAAATAAGGCCAGGGCTTGATCGCTTGTAGCTAGCACCGTTACCGTTTTGCCCTGCTCTTGAAGTGCCGCGACCTGATTAGAAACCCTTGAGTCGTCAACACTTCCTGCCAGTTGGCTACGTACCCAGCGATAGCTGCCAAGCAAGTATTCTGTTGCATCGACCTGGCCGCGCGTGCCACCGCCCTGGATTGCCTGGAAATCCTGTACAGGCAATAACATTTCCAGCGCACCATCGCTTTGATAAGCCCGCACTATGGCCTGCGATACAGGGTGATCGGATCGGGCGGCAAGGCTGGCGGCTACACGGTGCAAACGTGCCGCGCTGGATGCTGGATTTTGCTGCGGCTCGCTCGGTTCGGCATTAAGCACCAAGAAATCGGTTTGTTGCGGCTTACCCTGGGTAAGCGTTCCGGTTTTATCCAGTGCCAGCCAAGCCAGCTTGCGCCCCTGTTCAAGATAGACGCCGCCTTTGACCAAAATACCGTGACGAGCCGCCGAAGCCAGCCCGCTGACGATTGCTACCGGCGTGGAAATGACCAAGGCGCAAGGGCAGGCAATCACCAGCAAGACCAGCGCCTTATAAACCCAATCGAACCAGGGCTCTTGGAAAACCAGAGGCGGCACAACCGCCAGCAGCAAAGCCAGCGCACACACGATAGGTGTGTAGACCCTTGCAAACTGGTCGACGAAACGCTGGGTAGGCGCCTTGCTGCCTTGCGCTTCCTGGACAGCATGAATAATGCGGGCCAGCATCGTATTGCTGAAGGCGGCATCTACCCGATATTCAATTTCAGCCATGCCATTGATGGTTCCGGCATAAACAGTATCGCCAACACTCTTTTCCACCGGCATGCTCTCGCCCGTGATGGGTGCCTGATTAACCGTCGAGCTGCCCGCCACGATCTGGCCGTCCAGGCCTATCCGTTCGCCCGGACGGGCGCGCAAGATCATTCCTGGCTGCACGCTTGCCGCAGCCATGCTGGCCCACGTACCGTCAGCGCCTTGCGCCCAGACGGTTTCGGGCGCGACCTCCATAAGACGCTCCACGGCATGGCGTGCACGATCCAAAGACCGCGCCTCAATGAATTCGGCGATGGCAAACAAGACCATGACCATGGCCGCTTCCGGCCAATTACCCAATATCAGCGCGCCGGTTACAGCAATGCTCATCAAGGCATTGATATTCAAATTGCCATTGGTGATTGCGACCAGGCCCTTTTTGTAAGTAGACAGACCGCTTAATGCGACTGCGAACAAGGCCAGCAGCATAGGGGCTACACCGAAATCCCCCATCCACCCCAAGGCCTCAGCACCTATAGCCGCAACCGCCGCAACCGCCAGCGGCCACCATGGTTTGGCTGGAGCATTCGCGGGCTTACCCAACGCCTTGCCTTCTTGCGGCAGCTCCGGCTCGAAGCCAAGACTGCGTATCGCCTGGAGGATAGTATCCAAAGCGGATGGGACATGGTCCACCGTCAACACGCGCTGCATCAGGTTGAACCGCACGCCGTGCACCCCATCCATGGGTTCCAGCTTTTTACGTATCAAGGCCTCTTCGGTCGGGCAATCCATTTGCATGATGCGCATAGCCGTACGCGCACCACTTGACACGGCTTGCGGCGCAAGCAGTTCATCAAGCACGCCGACATGAGGATGAGGCTCGTGATGGCCAGAGCGAGAGCTATCGACGCCAGTGTGCTCATGACCATGGTCATGAGCACAGCATCCCCCTGCCTGAACGCTGGTGTTGTGGTCGTCGTGATGAGGTGATTTCATGAAGTTTCCATACCCTTGGCTTATTGCATGTTCACAGTAAACACCTTAAAGTAACTACAAGGTCAACCCATTGAGGACATCGGTATGAAAATCGGCGAATTGGCCAAGGCAGCCAACTGCAGCACAGAAACCATCCGCTTCTACGAAAAGGAAGGCTTGCTGCCCGCCCCCGACCGCAACGACAGCAATTACCGCAGTTATCGCGACATCCACTTGGAGCGCCTGCGGTTCATACGCAATTGCCGCACACTGGACATGGCACACGAAGAGATCCGTGCCCTGCTGGCGTTTATGGATAGCCCTCACGGGAATTGTGCGCCAGTCAATGAGTTGTTGGATGAGCACATCGGCCATGTTGATGTGCGTCTGGCTGAATTGAATAGGTTACGTAAGCAGCTAGTGGGTTTACGTCAGCAATGTGCGGTTGCACAGCCTATTGAGGACTGCGGGATTATTCATGGTCTGACGGTTATGGAAACCGAGGAAAAGCTGCCTTCTGCTTCTCACTTGGGGTGAGGTTTTTGTAGTGTTATCAGTCAACGTTACTTGGCAGCGTCTTTAGTCATGGTGGGCGCTCTTGTTCCGCGGGGCAGGTCTTCGTCATGGCGTTTTCTTCTTAAACCGCGTGCCAGGTCCTAGGGAGTGTCAGATTTTTTGTGTTCAGGCCGTTTAGGTTAAACATCCAATGACCTAGTTCTTACCAGCGAAGGTGTCT
>DATJCP010000150.1:0-15052 GCA_035514715.1 Candidimonas sp. | reverse complement strand
GCGAAACCACCGTTATCAGCTTCTCGGGAGGCATTGGTACCGTCACAATCTCTGGAACAGACTCGATCTGGACAAATACCGACTATGTCGACCTTAACTACAACGGCGGCGGCGCTACTATCAACATTGGCGCGGCTTCTGTTTTACCTGGCGACGCCACAAGTCCTGGTACGCTCAAAGCGCGATCCATTCTATTCCGTGCCGGTTCGGATGCTCACGGTACTAGTACACTCAACTTCAATCATACCGGCAGCAACTACGTATTTGCGACCCCACTGGTAAGTTACGGGACCGGTGCAAAGGACAGCCTCAATCACTATGCGGGAACACATTGCTCACTGGCGACAGTTCGGGCTTTAAAGGCACGACAACGGTAGTGGGCGGCACGCTGGTTGTGGGCGTTGGCGGCGTGGGCAAGCTGGGCGGTATGTTGACCGTTGGCAACGGTGCCACGCTGCAAGGCACAGGCAGCGTGGGTACGACCACACTGCAAAGCGGCGCGATGCTGGCCCCAGGCAATTCAATCGGTACCTTGACGGTGGCAGGCGATCTGCGCTTCTTGCCCGGCGCCATCTATCGTGTCGAGGCTGATCCAGACTCAAGTTCCAGCGACCGCGTTGCGGTCACGGGAACTGCTCATTTGGCAGGCTCAGTGATACATGTGGGACCTGAGGGCGGTTTTGCCAGCATGCGCCAATACACAATCCTGAGCGCCAACGCGGTGCAAGGGCAGTTTGATTCAGTCCGCTCGAACTATGCCTACTTGGATCCAACGCTACGCTATGGTGCGCAGGACGTCACGCTGCAGCTTGAGCGCAAGTTAGTGCCAGTGGATCCTGTCACACCTCCCACGCGCTCCATCGCTTTTGCCGACGCCGCGCAAACCGGCAATCAGCGCGCGACGGCCAGTGGTCTGGACAGCTTGGCTGCTGGCGACCCGCTGCACGAGTTCATCTTGACCCTGCCTGCTGGCGCACCCCCCGCCGTCTTTGATAATCTGTCGGGCGAAATCCACGCTAGCGTGGCGTCCAGTTTGCTTGGGGCTGGCGTCACGGCGCGCACGCTGCCGTTGGCGCACATGCGCGCCAATCTGGGCGCAGGGATGCAGCCGGGGGCGCTGCTTGCACAAGCGGGCGGTGCGCTGCCGGCCTCGGCTCTGCCCAAATCCAACGCACAGCCCGCCTGGGCGGAAGTGGTGGGCAATTGGCAGACCCTGCAGGGTGACAGTAACGCAGCCGAGGCCACGCAACGTACCGGGGGGGTGTTCATTGGCGCCGACCACGCCGTTGGCGGTGGCTGGCGTGTGGGCGCGGCGTTAGGCTACACCGAGGGCAAGACCCGTGTCGATGAGCGCGCCTCCACGGCTGATGTATCCAGCTACAGTGCGGCGCTTTATGGCGGGCGCGCATTCGATGTTGGTGCTGGCAAACTGAACTTCTTGGCAGGCACTGCCTACGCCTGGCACAACCTAAACACTGAACGCTACGCGACAGTATCCAAGTCATCCCAAAAACTCACGGCTGACTACGGCGCGAACACCACTCAGCTCTTTACCGAGCTTGGCTACGCGATCCCGTTATCTGAGCGCGTCACCGTCGAGCCTTTTGCGGGGCTGGCCTGGAGCCGTCTGCGCACTCGCGGATTCTCGGAGTCGGGTGGCTCGGCCGCGCTGAGTGGGCAGCCCGGTAGTGACGCACAAACCAACACCACGCTGGGTCTGCGCGCGCAAACCGGGTTCACACTAGGCCAGGCCGTAGGCCAGCTGCGCGCCACGCTGGGTTGGCGCCATGCGTTTGGCGACGTGACGCCGCAATCGACGCAGGCCTTCCAGGGCGGACAGGCGTTTACCGTGGCGGGCGCACCGATTGCTCGTGACGCAGCCTTGACTGAGCTCGGGATAGACATAGCGGTTGCGCGCCATGCCACCCTGGGTTTGAGCTACAGCGGTCAGTTTGGTGGCGGCAACCGCGAACAGACCGGGTCGCTTAATGTACGTTGGCGTTATTGACAACCTGGCACGGTAAAGCCATGGCCGTTTCAACGATGCCGTGGCGCGCATATGTCACGAAAGTCAGAGTTACCTATAGCCCGCGTCGCCATCTGTGGGTAGGATACAGCGCTATATCAATCAAAATTAGGGGCATATCTTGTCGAATGGGCTTTTAATTCGCGCTGTCCGTAAAACAGATTACGAGCGGTGGTTGCCGCTTTGGGACCAATATAACGAATTCTACGGTAGGGCAAGGGAAACAGCTCTTCCTGTAGAGGTGTCCAATACGACTTGGAGCCGATTTTTTGAGGGAGGTGATGTCTTTTGCTTGGTTGCTGAAATTGACGAGCAGATCTGCGGCATCGCCCACTGTATTTACCATTACTCGACAACCAGCATAAAAAAATCTTGCTACCTAAATGACCTATTTACTATTGAGAGCTTGCGCGGCCAAGGCATAGGAAAAGCTCTGATAGCGGCTATTTATGCGAAGGCGTTCAAAGAGGGGGCGGCCCGCGTTTATTGGCATACCAATGATTCAAATGTAAATGCGCGAGCTCTTTATGATCAAGTCGCCGACTATGAAGGATTCATTGTGTATAAACACATGTTGCCATAGGCTTAATAGCGCGGACATAAAAAAGCCCACCGGTTAGGGCAGGCTGATCATTTTCACAGTACTGGATATTAGACGCTGTCTAATAAACGATCCTAAAACTACAAATGAAAAGGGCCTACGTTTGCACGTAGGCCCTTTATATTCTTGGCTCCCCGACCAGGGCTCGAACCTGGGACCTGCGGATTAACAGTCCGTCGCTCTACCGACTGAGCTATCGGGGAAGAAGTGAAGAACAGAACTATAGCACATGTTTTTATGATGTTGCAAGTCGGAGGGAATCAGCGTGCAAATAAGTTACCCCCAACGCCGAATTTCGGCGCTTTATATCGGCCTGCATCACCGTTTCGCTTTATTCCAGTAGGTCCTTCATGTCATCCGCATGTTCTTCCTCCATGGCCATGATTTCAATCAGCATGTTGCGTGTGGTGGGATCGGTGTCGCCGATACGCTCTATCATCTGACGGTATGACTCTATGGCGATGCGTTCGGCAATCAGATTGGCCGTGATCATGCTCTTGATGTCTTCGCTGTCGTCGTATTCGGCGTGACTGCGCTTGGTCAGTGTGGACGGATTCAAATCTGGTTTGCCGTTTAGTTGGACGATGCGCTCGGCGATGCGGTCGGCGTGCGCCTCTTCTTCTTGGGCGTGTTCCAGGAATTCAGCTTTGATGGGTTCGTTGACCAGCCCACTGGCTGTGTAGTAATGACGTTTATAGCGCAGTACACAGACTAGCTCAGTGGCTAGCGCGGCATTGAGCATGGCGACGATCTCTTCGCGATTACCTTTGTACCCTGACGGGATGGCCCCGTTTTCCAGGTTTTTCGCCGCCTTGCGTATGGCGGCTATGTCGATGGGATCGCGATGGCTTTTTTGGGAGGTTGGGCTTGAGTTCATGAGCATCCTTTACCGGTGGGAAGAGTAAAAGCAGGCCGGATTGGTGCGCGTAGCGCCTAATCCGACATGTTTTACTGATCACCAGCAATTGGCATGCCAGGGTGTTGGTCTAATGCGCGCCTGCCGCTGCATCGCCAGCGTCGCCTTTGTTGGTTTTCGGCCGGGCTATCCACACCAGGCCCATCAACACCAGGAATAATATGGCCGACGCATAGAAAATGTCGGTGGCCGAAATCGTGAACGCTTGCTGATCGATCATATTGTTGATGAGGGCGACCGATTGTTCCAGGCTAAACCCTTTTTGTTGCAGTCCCGCCATGGCGGCATCGAAGGCCGGTTCGCCGGGCCGGGCGATTTCCGTCAGTTGGGCGTGATGCAGGCTGGCGCGGCTATCCCACATGGTCGTGGTGATGGATGTGCCGAAGGCGCCGAATAGCAGCCGTACAAAGTTGGACAATCCGGCTGCCGATGGAATGCGGCTTGGGTCCAGCCCCGATAGGGTGATGGTGGTTAGCGGGATGAAGAACGTCGCCATGGCTGCCCCCTGTATGAAAGTGGGGATCATGATGGTGACCAGGTCGACCTGGGTATTGAAGTTGGCGCGCATATAGCTGATGAGCGCGAAAATCAGGAATGCGAACGTGGCGATTTGGCGGGGGTCGTGCTTGGAGAGCATTTTTCCCACCAGCGGGGAAAACAGGATGGCCAGTATGCCCACAGGGGCGGACGCAATACCCGCGTAGGTGGCGGTATAACCCAGTGTGCTTTGCATCCATAGCGGCAGCAACACCACGGTGCCGAAGAAAAGGCCGTAGCCTACAGAAATGGTCACAACACCGGCTGAGAAGTTGCGGTTCTTGAACAGGGTCAGATCCACGACTGGGTGCTTGGCCGTCAGCTCCCATATGACAAAGAAGACAAACGCTACGACTGCGACGACTGCCATGGAGGTAATGGCGGGGCTGGCAAACCAGTCCAGTTCTTTGCCTTTGTCCAGCATCAGTTGCAGTGCGCCCACCCATAGCACCAGCAGCGCCAGGCCCATGGTGTCTATGGGCAGTTTGCTGCGCGCTGAATCCCTATGCTTGTAAAGCTGCCACGAGGCCCAGCCTGCCAGTAAGCCCACCGGTACATTGATGTAGAAAATCCATGGCCAGCTGTAATTGTCGGAAATCCAGCCGCCCAGCAGCGGGCCGGCTACAGGTCCAACCAGAATGGTCATGGACCACATTGCCAGCGCCATGCCGGCTTTCTCCTTGGGGTAGCTGCCTAGCATCAGGGATTGGGACAAAGGAATCATTGGGCCAGCCACGGCGCCTTGCATTACCCGGAATGCAACCAGCGATTCCAGCGACCATGAAAAGCCGCATAACCAGGAAGTCAGCACGAATAGCAACACAGACAGCACAAACAGGCGTACCTGACCGAATCGCTGGGTAAGCCAGCCCGTCAGGGGAACGGTAATGGCGTTGGCCACCGCGAACGAGGTGATGACCCAGGTGCCCTGCGTAGCGCTGACGCCAAGGTCGCCTGCAATAGTAGGGATGGACACGTTGGCGATGGACGAGTCCAGTACGTTCATGAAAACGGCGGACGACAGCGCTATCGTGCCAAACAGTCGCGCTCGACCTTCCAGCGGCTGATGAGCCGGTGCTTGTGGGGCCCTTGCCGGCGCAGGGGTTGTAGTTTCGGTGTCGCTCATGAGCCAAGATTTTCGTTGATGATGCTGTTTATCTTGGCGTCCACACCGTCTGTGTTGTTGTCAAACACAGCGGTTTCCAGCTGCGTGTTGGCGGGGGCGTTGGCGGCTTTGGGTTCGTCGATCTCTACTTCCACCGTCATGGATAAACCGACCCGCAAAGGATGGGCCGCCAGTTCTTTTGGGTCCAGCGAAACTCTGACAGGAACCCGCTGTACGACTTTGATCCAGTTGCCGCTGGCATTCTGTGCTGGCAACAGGGCAAACGCGCTGCCTGTTCCGGCGGCGATGCCTTGCACGATGCCGTGATAGGTGACTTTGCTGCCGTACAGGTCGGCCGTAAGCGTGGCGTGTTGGCCGGGCTGCATATGGCGCACCTGGCCCTCCTTGAAGTTGGCCTCTACCCACACTTGTCGCAGGGGAATGATGGTCATCAAGGGTGTGCCGGGCGCGACGTGTTGGCCGACTTGTACCGAGCGTTGCGCGACGACACCGTCTACCGGGGCAGGCAAGCGTGTGCGGGCATTGGCCAACCAGGCTTTGCGCAACTGGTCGGCGGCCTGCATGACATCTGGATGCGCGGGGACTGTGGTGCCCGCAGTCAGTGCCTCATTGGTTTTAAGCGTGGCTTGCGAAGCGGCGAATGCGGCCTGGGCTTGAGCCAGTCCGGCCTCGGCCGCTTTGAAGGCAGTCTGGGCGTGCAGGATTTCTTCGCCGCTGACGCCGCCCGAGCGTGCCAGTGTTTGCCGGCGTTTCAGGTCGCTTTGGGCTTTGTTCAGGTCGACCTGGGCGCGCTCGATGTTGGCTTGACGCATGGCAATGTCGGCTTGCAAGGCGTCGTTCTGCACGAATATCGTACGGGTGCGCCGAACGGCCTGGGCCAATGCGGCTTCAGCCTGTTTCAGGGCGATGTCGGCGTCGCTGGCGTCTAGCTGTACTAATGGCGAGCCTTTGATGACGCGTTGTGTGTCGTCGGCGTGAATAGCGACCACTGTGCCGGGGATTTGCGCCGTGACTTGCACCAGGTTGCCGTGCACATAGGCATCGTCGGTTGTTTCATAGTTGGCGGCGAACAGTGCCCACCAAACTGTGTAGGCCGCGCCGATGGCCAGAAAAATCAATGTGGCAGTGATCAGCAAGCGCTTGCGCCGGGAAGCCATTTTTTTATCGATAGTCATGGATATCTCGTATTTCAGTGTGTGTTTGTGTCTGCGTCGTAACCGCCGCCCAGGGCTGCAGCCAGTTGGGCATCCAGGTTGAAGGCGCGGGTCCGCATGTCAGTGTTCAGGATGGCCTGTTTCTGGACTTCGTTCTGGGCCAGCAGGACTTGCACAAAATTGCCCAGCCCCGATTTGTAGCGCTTGACGGCGATGTCATAGGCCGACGTAATGGCGCGCAGGCTGGCCGACTGGTCTGCTGTTTGCTGTTGCAATGCCTTGATGGCGGTGGTGGCGTCGGCGACTTCACGTACCGCGGTCAGCAAGGTTTGGTTGAAGTTGGCAATTGCCAAGTCTCTTTCGGCCTGTTTGGAATCCAGGTTGGCGTTGAGTGCTCCGCCATTGAAAATGGGCAGCGTTATGGCTGGCCCCACGCCATAGACTTGGCTGCCAGACTGCAGCAAATTACTAAGCCCCAGCGACATGAAGCCGGCGAAGGCCGACAGGTTGATATTTGGGAAGAACTCTGCCTTGGCTGCCGATATCTGGCTGGCACTGGCCTGCACACGATACTTGGCGGCCACGATGTCGGGGCGTCGGCCCAGCAGTTCGAAAGGAATGCTGGCAGGGACCCCATCGGGGGCCTTGGATAGGTCAACGCGCTGGATGTCTTTGCCGCGTTGCGGGCCGGACCCAGTCAGGGCGGATATCTGGTTGCGCAACAAGTCGGCGTTGGTACTTGCCTGGCTTAGTTGAACTTTTGCCGACGAGACGGCCGAGTCGGCCTGATTCACTTCCACTTCGGTGTCCAGTCCGGCAGCAACGCGTTGGCGTGTGATGCTGGCCACGTTTTCAAGCTGTTTCACGATTTGTGTAATGACTGCTTCCTGAGCGAGCGAATTTTGCAGATGAAAATAGCTTTGGATCACGCCGCTGACCAGGGTGTTGCGGGCGACTTGCACGTCGGCGCTGGAGGCATCTTTTTGGGACACTGCGGCGGCGTAACGTGCCCGATTGCGGCCCCATAGGTCCAGGTCAAATCCCAGGTTCAGTTGCAAGCTGTTATCGGTCTGCATGGAGCCGCCAAAGGGAGGCGGGTAAATATAGTTTTCCGAGAAGCGTTCGCGTACCAGGTTGTAGCCGGCGTTCAGCTGCGGTAGTTGTATGGCGCGTGCGCCGCCTACAGCGGCATTGGCAATGGCCAGGCGGGCTTGCGCAGCGGCAAGGGAAGGGCTGCCGGCAAGGGCCTGGTCAACCAGTTGATTAAGCTGCGGGTCTTGGTAGCGCAGCCACCATTGCGTTGTGGGCCAGGTTATGGCGGCGCCTTGCAGTCCGGCCTGGCTGGCTTGAAGCTCGGCTAGGGCGGGTTGGCCCGGATCTATTGCCGCGCAGCCGGAGAGGGCGGCAACAAGCAGAATGGGGGCGAATAGCTTCATGGATGCATGGGGGAGTGGGGGGCGGATTCTCATAGGCTTACAAATAGCTGAATATCATTGACTAGTTGGTATCTGCCTAGGCAGTTAATTGGCGCAAAAAAACCGAGACGGATTTTATGATGCGGTAGCAGGGCTGGCTATTTCTGTTCATTGGAGTCGCTTTCTATCTTGTTGCCGTTAGCCAGCATGCGTTGCAACAGACTCATCAGTGTTTCGACTTCGGTTTTGCTGAATCCTTGCAGATGGGCATTCAGGGTAGTGGCGACCGCAGGCAGGATTTGAGCAGCAGCGTCTTGTCCGGTTGCAGTCAGTTCCAGCCTGACGACCCGGCGATCATCGGGGCAGCGCTGGCGAGTCAGGAAGTGCTTGGCTTCCAGGCGGTCTAGCGTGCGTGTCATGGCACCCGTGTCGACATGGGTTTGCCTTGATAATTCTGCTGGTGTATTGATATCGCGGTATCGGATCATGACTAATGGACGCCATTGCATGGCGGTTAATCCCAGCGGTGAAACGTGTTGGTCTATCATGCGGTTCAGCGAGCTTTGCACTTGCTTGATCAGAAAGCCGACATTATTGCCATGGCCTAGCGAGACGGGGTCTGCCGTGTAGAAATTTTGTTTTCCATAGGCAGGGGCTGTGGCAGCTTTGGATTTCTTGGCCGTGACAGGTTTAGTAGGCGTGTTCATCGGAAAATTTTATCGCGATATATTTGCCCAGGCAACTATTGATCAGGCATTATTTTGCAACACAGCAAATTTTAGGCAAAATAGCAGGCTGGTTTGCGTCGTACCCCTCGTGCCGATATTTACGATTAATCTTTATTGCGATCTTATGAGTTCTCTTCCCGTTAGTGCCGAAGCAACAAGAACGAAAGAGTTCTGGATCGGGTTTTTATTGGCCGGACTGGGGGCGGTGCTGTTTTCGGCCAAAGCCATCGTGGTCAAGCTGACCTATCGTTACGGGGTAGACGCCTTGACGATCATCGGCTTTCGCATGATGCTGTCCTTGCCCTTTTTTGCTGTCGTCGGCTTCATGCAGGCGCGCAAGGCGCGTCAGGGAAAGTTGCCGCGCCTGACCGTCAAGGAAAGTTTGCAACTGACATTCCTTGGATTCATTGGCTATTATCTGTCCAGCTACCTGGATTTTCTTGGGCTGCAATACATTACGGCTGGCCTGGAGCGCCTGATACTGTTCTTGTCGCCCACGTTTGTGCTGTTGATTACTGCGTTGTATTTGAAACGGCCTATTGCGGTAAAACAATGGTTTGCCCTGGCCATGGCATATCTTGGGGTCGCGCTGGTTTTCCTGCAGGATCTATCCCTGGAGGGTAGCAATGTCATGTTGGGGTCGGCTTTTGTACTGGCTTCGGCGCTAACCTATTCGCTCTATATCATCAGTTCGGGAGAGCTGATCAAGAGGGTGGGAGCAACGCGCTTGGTTGCCTACGCCATGTCGGTTTCTGCTGTGATCAGCATGATCCATTTCCTGAGTGTGCATTCATGGCAAGGACTGGTACAGCCTTTGCCTGTCTATCAGTTGTCTTTGTTGCATGCCGTCGTTCATACGGTGGCGCCGACTTTCATGATCATGTGGGCAATAGCGCGTATTGGCGCGCCCATGACGTCGCAGCTGGGCTTGCTGGGGCCGGTGTCGGTATTGTTTCTTGCCGGCTGGATACTAGGCGAGCCGATTACGACGTTGCAACTGGTTGGGACAGCCTTTGTGCTGGCCGGCGCCGTAGTGCTGGGGCGCCGCCCGGCCTAGTTGGCGCCTTTGGCTAAGAGTGCCGCATTGTCCAGCATTCTCTGTTCGATTTCCTCTCGGTGTACATCGTGCGTTACGAAGCCGGATACATTGTCGGGCATGGCCAGGCGCTCTGGGTTTTTCAGTGTTTCGCGTATGTCTTCAAGCCCGCTTTCCCAGTGTTCGCGCATGGTGGCCAGGCCGAACTGGAAGTCTTTATAGTGTTGCTCATAGGGTTTGTTGCGGTAAATAAGGTGAATGACGTTATAGCGCTTGCTGCATGCCAGGTCTTGGGCTAATTGGTAGTAGCCGTTGTCGGCACGGGCTTCGGGCGGAATGTCTTCAAGCATGCGCAGCAATATATGGCGCAGATGCTGGCGCCAGCGCAGTTGTTCGGTAATCAGGCGGGTGCGGCTGGAGTACTGGATGTCCTTGATGCGGTCAGACACCTCGCTCATATTGGAGGGAACTACGCCACGCGCGCTCCATAGGTCGACCTGGAACGCCAGCGTGTCGCGCATCGGCCTGGATTCCAGCACATGGGCAAGCGGGGTGTTGGATACCAGCCCGCCGTCCCAATAGTATTCTCCATCGATTTCAACGGCGGCAAAGGCGGGCGGTAATGCGCCCGAGGCCATGAAGTGTTCGGCGCGCAGCTTTATTTTGGCGTTGTCGAAGTAAGTAAAGTTGCCGGTTCGCACATTCACGGCGCCTACCGACACCCGGTGATTACCTGAGTTGATCCGGTCGAAGTCGCATAGCCGTTCCAGTGTGCCTTTGAGCGCGCTGGTGTCGTAATAGCTGGCGGTTTTCGGATTGCCTGGCGTAATTTGCGGCGCAGGCGGGATACGTGGGGAAAAGAAACCTTTCTGCCCATCCATGATGGCGCTGGCGGCATGCCAGGCGCCCATAGATTGGCGCACCGTATCGTTCAGGTTGAAAAGTGATTGCTCGAAGAAGGGATGCAGTGCAACGCCCGAATTGGGTTGGCAAATTGTTTCCCAGAACTCGGTCAGACGGGCAATGCGTGTTTCAGGTGGATTGCCAGCGATGATGGCGGTGTTGAGCGCCCCGATAGATATCCCGGCCAGGTTGGTCGGTTCAATGCCGGCCTCGTGCAAGCCTTGGTAAACGCCGGCCTGGTATGCGCCCAAGGCGCCGCCGCCTTGCAGCACCAGGGCGATGGTTTCGTAGGGCGGTAGGGCGGGGGCAGTGTCGGTTGGCAAGGTAACGGGTTGATGGCTCATGCCTGTATATCCTAAGTATTGCTGGTTTGTTGTCTTACACGATACCACCGCGGCAGATTGGCTGATGCGATGCCAGTTATTCGTTGCTGGCAAAAAGGCTGAGCACAAAAGCGTCTATCAGTGCGCCGCGGTAACGCGACTTGTGCAAAACCAGGGACAAACGCCTGTGCAGGTTTAAAAAGGGAGTGTGAAGGATTTTCAGGCGTCCCACGGCAACTGAATCGATGGTGGCGGCTTGGGGCAGGCAAGCGATGCCCAGGCCGGCGATCACGGCTTGTTTGATTGCTTCCACCTGGCCTAGTTCCAGCAGTATTCGCCCAGGCGGCAATGATGTCAGCGCTTGTTCGGCCAGCACGCGCATTGCCGAGCCGCGTTCGCGCAGTATCCATTGGGCATCTTTAAAGTGCCTGGCCTTCAGGTCACCATATTGCGCCAGCGGGTGGGATGGCGCAGCGCAAACCACCAGCGCGTCGTCGCGCCAGGCAATGATGTCGAGCTGGGGGTGGTTTACCGGGCCTTCGACGCAACCTATATCGAGGCGGTGTTCCAGCAGACCCGTGGCAATCCTGTCGGTATTTTCCACGCTGACCTGTAGCGATACCTGCGGATGCTGGGCTACAAATGGCCCAAGCAGTTCTCCCACCAGGTAATTGCCTATCGTATTGCTTGCGCCTACGCGCAGTTCACCCGTCAGCGTTTCGGGGTGCTCGCCGGTTTGGCGCAGCATTTCGTGAAGACGTTCAATGATTTCCTGTGCCATCGGCAACAGCTCTTTCCCGCGCGAGCTTAGGTGCAGCCGGCCCCGTTCGCGATTGAATAATTGCGTGTTCAATTGCCGCTCAAGTTCTGCCAAGGCCATGCTGACAGCGGGTTGGGTCACAAATAGCCGCTCCGCCGCGGCGCCTACCGTGCCCGTGGCGGAAATGGTGACAAACACCTCAAGTTGACGAACGCTGATTCCAAGCATAAATAAAGTTTATATCTTTTATAAGTATTAGTGAATTTTTTTATTAAAGATGGGTGCCTAAAATAACCACAGGTTATTACTATATTGCGGACACCATGCAAGCCTCTTCTACTTCTTCCGTTTCCACGACGCTGTCTTCTTCTGTAGGCACCGCCGGTACTCATCAGCAAGCACGCCACAAGAAGGGCGAGCATACCGCTCCGCGTAAACCGTCTCTGTTATACGGACTTGGCTTGGCTGTTCTTGTCGGCATTTTTGCCATGATGCTGGGGCGCTTGGTGCCTATTATCGGCGGACCTGTGTTTGGGATCGTGCTGGGAATTGCCATACGTAATACAGTGGGCGTGGGGCCGTTGTTCAAGCCTGGGCTGGAATTTACGTCCAAGAAGGTATTGCAGTGGTCCATTATTGCCCTGGGTTTCGGATTAAGCATCCAGCAAGTGGCAAAAACGGGCATGGAGTCGCTTGCAGTGACTTTGATTACGATTGCCGTCGCGTTTGCTTCTGCTTATTTCCTGGGTAAATGGCTGAATATTCCGTCCAAGCTCAAGATGCTAATTGGTGTGGGAACGGCGATTTGCGGCGGTTCGGCCATTGCGGCAGTGACTCCCATCATCAAGCCCGATGAGCACGAAACCGCTTTCGCGATTACGACTATTTTCATCTTCAATATTATTGCCGTGATTGCCTTCCCTTTGATGGGCCACTGGCTGAATATGTCGGACGTGGGTTTCGGGATGTGGGCCGGTACGGCCATCAATGACACGTCGTCAGTGGTTGCCGCTGGCTATAGCTACAGCCAGGCTGCCGGCGATTACGCGACGATTGTTAAGCTCACTCGCGCAACCTTGATTATTCCTATTTGCCTAGGCCTGGTCATTATCGAAGCATGGCGCCATAAAAAGCAGGGCACTGGCAGCTTCAATCTGGCGCGCATTTTTCCCTGGTTCATTCTGTGGTTCCTGGTTGCTTCTGCCATACGCTCTACCGGTCTGATTCCCGAGAGCTTTAATATGCCTTTGCAGTTGCTGGCTCAGCTTCTTATCATTGTTGCGTTGACGGCGATTGGATTGTCGTCAGACTTACGCCGTATGGTGACGGCAGGAATTCGGCCTGTACTGTTGGGTTTGGGGGTATGGCTGGCAGTATGCGCCAGCAGCTTGGTGGTTCAGCATTTCATGGGTACCTGGTAGGGGCAATTGGAGCAGATCGATTATTATCGGTGTGCTTATAAGCTTGATGCATAAAATACCAAAATCCAGGAGACCGTCCATGCTTGCATCATTATTCAGGGCAACAATGTTGTCGCCCCTGTTCTGCTCTATTTTCGTTGCAGGGGCAGTACAGGCCGAAACCAAGGCGTTGTCCGAGCCCCTCACCGTTGTGGTGGGTTACGCACCGGGCGGCGCCACAGACCATGCCGCGCGTATTATTGCCGAAGGTTTGCAAGGCAAGCTGGGCGTGCCAGTTATCGTCGAGAACAAAACCGGAGCGGGTGGGCGCATTGCCGCTCAATATGTGAAGGCTGCCGGCCCCGAAAAAAATATACTGGCCTTGGCAAATCCTGCTGTCATGGTGGTTGCGCCGTTGGTGTTTCAAAAGCTGGCTTATGATCCCGTCAAGGATTTTCGTCCGGTTTCCATGGCAACCCAGTATGGTTTCGGCGTTGCTGTGCCAGCGCAAAGCACTATCAAGGATTTGCAAGGCTTGATTGCCTGGGCTAAGGAAAATCCCAGTAAATTTAATGTTGGCGTGCCTGCCACTGGCAGCCTGCCTCACTTCTTTGGCCTGATGCTGGCCGATAAAATTGGCGTAAAAACCGAAATCGTGGGGTATCGGGGTTCTGCGCCGGTCCTGACAGACTTGATAGGCGGCATTATCCCGGTGGCGATAGATACGTTGGATGTGCTGGGTCAGCAGCACGATGCAGGCCGTATCCGCATATTGGCCACTTCAGGCGCCGAGCGGGAACATGCGCTGCCCAAGGTTCCCACTTTCATAGAATCCGGCATTGCGCTGGATGCTTTCGGCTGGAACGCATTTTTCGCGTCTTCCTCCATGCCCGAGGCCAAGGCGGAAATGCTCGGAAAAGCCATCAAGGATGTCCTGTCTGATTCTCGTATTCAGCAATCCTTGTTGAAAAGCGACCTGATACCTGTCGTTGCCGATGCGCAGCAGACTTCCACGTTGGTTAAGGATTTTCGCCAGAAATGGGAGCCGGTGATCAGAGATTCGAAATTTGTAGTGACAGAGTAATGAGCCAGATTCAAAACGTCCTTTTCATCATGGCGGACCAATTGCGGGCCGACCATTTGGCCTGTTATGGCCATCCGTATATCCGCACGCCGAATCTTGACGCGCTGGCTAAAAAGGGCGTGCGTTTCGAGCAGGCCTTTGTCAATTCCGGCGTCTGCGGGCCGTCGCGCATGAGCTATTACACGGGCCGTTATCCGTCTACGCATGGCGCAACCTGGAATCGGGTGCCCTTGTCCATAGGCGAGGTCACCATGGGCGAATACTTGCGTCATCACCGGCGCAAGCTGGTGTTGGCGGGTAAAACCCATGTCATGCCAGACCATGCAGGGCTGGAGCGCCTGGCATTGGACGGCGGCTCCGAGCTTGGGCGCTTATTGAATACCGGCGGTTTCGAAGAAATAGACCGCTACGACGGCCATCACGAGCCGGGCGAAGAAAGCGGTTATCCCGCCTACCTGCGCCGCCATGGCTATGTGTCCGATGATCCATGGACTGACTTTGTTATTTCGGCGCGCGATCACGATGGCAAGGCGGTAAGCGGCTGGCATATGCGCAACGCCCACCTGCCTTCCCTGGTCGATGAAAAGCACTCGGAAACGGCGTACATGACGGACCAGGCACTGTCCTTCATGGGAAAAATGGGCGGCGAGCCTTGGGTCTTGCACTTAAGCTACGTCAAACCCCACTGGCCTTATATCGCGCCAGCGCCGTATCACAACATGTACAGCTACGACCAGTGCCTGCCGGCAGTGCGTAACGAAGCTGAAAAACATAATGCGCATCCTGTGCTGGCGGCGTATCGTCAGCAGGAAGAAAGCATAAGCTTTTCCAGGGATGACTGCCAGCGTGTAGTGCGCCCCGCCTACCAAGGTTTGATCACGCAACTGGATGACCACCTGGGCCGCTTATTCGATTACATGGAACGCAGCGGCTTGATGAAAAACACGCTCATCGTTTTCACTGCCGATCATGGGGACTTCCTTGGCGACCATTGGCTGGGTGAGAAAGAGCTGTTCTACGACACCGTGCAACGTGTGCCCTTG
>DATJCP010000149.1:0-4787 GCA_035514715.1 Candidimonas sp. | reverse complement strand
CACCCTGGTGCTAGGGCGTATTTCGGATATCGTACCGCGTAAAAAACTCCTTTCCGTCATCTATTTCGTCCGGGGTTTGGGGTTCTTCGCCCTGCTGCTGGCAGGTGCACATTGGGAGCTTTATGCCACAGCTGCCATAGGCGGCATCGTATGGGCTGGCAGCATTGCGCTGTCGTCAGCCATTTTGGCCGATATCTATGGGGTACGGCTGGTAGGTGTGCTGTATGGCTGTTCTTACCTGGGCCATCAGGTTGGCGCAATGATCAGTTCATGGCTCGGCGGCTGGGCCTATGAAGCGTTCGGCACGCACTGGGTTGCCTTCGGCAGCGCAGGCGCCGTGCTGCTGATTGCCGCTGTGATCGCGCTGTTTCTTCCACCTAAGGAATTTACCTTGATGGCGCGGCCTGTGGCTGCGTAGCCGGCATGGCCAACACTATGCTTGGCACATAGCCCAAAGCCCCTCAAAATAAGGGTAAACCCTTGGCTCACTAAAGCTGCCAGCTATGCTGCCGTAAACCTATAAACTTAAAACAATAATACCTACACATCCATGTCATTCAAAAATTAACGTCAAGCCCTTGGCTTGAAATTGCTGGCCCTGAACCAACGTTCATCCGCAATCGCAAAGTGAAGGATATGATGATGACTCAAGACTCAATCTTGAACCGCATTTTTGGCAACAGCCGGCGCACCCAACAATCCGACTGGCAGGCTCAGTTGGCCGCAATCCAGAAAGTCCAAGCGGTCATCGAGTTCGATCTTGCAGGCCATATACTGACGGCCAACCAGAACTTCCTGGACACAATGGGTTATAGGCTCGAGGAACTCCTGGGCCAGCACCACAGCATTTTTGTTAGCCCGGCTGCCCGCCAGTCAACCGCATATGCTCAATTCTGGCAAAAGCTTGGCAGAGGCGAATACGACGCGGGCCGCTATAAACGGTTTGCCAAAAACAGTCATGAAGTATGGCTGCAAGCCAGCTACAACCCAATACTCGATGAACACGGCCACCCAGTAAAAGTTGTCAAATATGCAACGGATATTACGGAGCAAGAACGCCGCAACGCTGACAGCCGCGGCCAGTTGGCTGCAATCTCCAGGGTCCAGGCAATTATCGAGTTCGAGCTGGATGGCACGATCATCAAAGCCAACGACCTCTTCCTGCAGGCTATGGGTTATAGCCAGGACGAAATCGTTGGCAAGCATCACAGTATGTTCGTACAGCCCGCAGACCGTAATACTGCGGCTTACCGCGAGTTCTGGAATCAGCTGAGCCAAGGCCTGTACCAGGCCGACCAATATCTACGCATAGGTAAAAACGGGCGGCAAGTCTGGATAGAAGCCAGCTACAACCCCATACTGGATGCTGAAGGCAGGCCGTTCAAGGTCGTAAAATATGCCACCGACATTACCCGACGTTTCACCGCGGCCCAGACGCTGGAAGTCGCCGTGCAGGGTCTCAAGGAAAATGCAACACGCGCTACCCAGGCAAACGACCTGGCGCAAGAGGCATGTAATGTAGCGGAACAAGGCGGGCGAACGGTACAGGATGTCGTGCAGACCATGGACTCCATTACCCAAAGCTCCAGCAAGATCTCGGACATTATCGGTGTCATGGATGGAATCGCCTTCCAGACCAATATCCTGGCGCTGAATGCCGCCGTCGAAGCGGCACGCGCCGGCACGCAAGGCAGGGGGTTTGCCGTTGTCGCCGCCGAAGTGCGCAGCCTTGCCCAAAACAGCGCTTCCGCAGCCAAGGAGATCAAAGCGTTGATTGTCGCTTCGGTCTCACAAATCGAGCGAGGCGCCAGCCTGGTTCACTCTGCCGGTTCGACGATGGACAACATTCTGACGTCTTCGAAACGTGTCACGGAAATCATGGCCGATGTCGTGGATGAGTCACTAGCGCAATCAGAGAAGCTGGACGAGGTCACAAGGAATATAACGAAATAAAACGATAGGCAGAATTACCCTGCAAACGCTGCGCTTTCTAAACGACAAAGATACTCTTCATGAGAACCAAATAGGCAGTATTCAGCACGCGGCCCATACTGCCCCTATTTGTTCTATCGCATAGGTAATAGCAATGAAAGAAGTCGTTATCGTTTCAACCGCCCGCACGCCACTGGGCAAGGCCTTTCGCGGCGCATTCAACCAAACTCACGGCGGCACGCTGGGCGGCCATGTTGTGGCCAATGCTGTGGCGCGCGCAGCTATCGACCCGGCAGAGGTTGAGGACGTCATCCTGGGCTGCTCCAACCCTGAAGGCGCCAATGGCTACAACATCGCCCGGGTTTCGGCGATCCGCGCAGGCTTGCCAGTCAGTACGGCAGGGGCGGTTGTCAATCGTTTCTGCGCCTCAGGCCTGCAAGCCATTGCCATGGCTGCGCAAGCCATCAGCAACGACGACGCTTCGATAATGGTAGCGGGCGGCACTGAATCCGTAAGCTGTGTACGCGACCACCTGAACCGCCACATGCGTGAAGAAGCCTGGGTACGCGAGCACAAGTCCTCGTTGTATATGCCTATGCTGGAAACCGCCGAAGTGGTGGCCAAACGCTATGGCATCACTCGCGAAGCGCAAGACGCCTACTCGCTGCAAAGCCAACAGCGCTACGCCGCGGCTCTTGCCGCCGGCCGCTTTAACGACGAAATCGTACCCATCACTACCCTGCGGCGCGACGTCAACAAAGAAACCGGCATCGCGACCGATACCGAGGTCACCCTGTCTGCCGACGAAGGAGCCCGCCCGGGCACCACCCTTGAAGGCTTGTCGAAACTAGCGCCAGTACTTGGCCCGCAAGCCTGCATTACGGCCGGTAATGCCAGTCAACTATCGGACGGCGCATCGGCCTGCGTCGTAATGGACGGCAAGCTTGCCGAACGACGCAATATATCGCCGATGGGAATTTTCCGCGGCATGGCCGTCAGCGGCTGCGAACCCGACGAAATGGGTATCGGCCCCATCTTCGCGGTGCCAAAACTGCTGAAGCGACATGGCCTTTCAATAAACGATATTGGCCTGTGGGAACTGAACGAAGCCTTCGCCGTGCAGGTGCTGTATTGCCGCGACCATCTAGGCATTCCCGACGAACGCCTGAACGTAAACGGCGGCGCCATTACCATCGGCCATCCTTTCGGCATGTCCGGCTCGCGCATGGTGGGGCATGCTTTGATTGAAGGACGCCGGCGCGGCGTTCGCTATGTAGTGGTTACCATGTGCGTGGGTTCCGGCATGGGTGCGGCGGGCCTATTCGAAGTTTGCTGATGCCCTAAAAAACAAAGGGAGCCCAGAACGTATTCTGGTGCTCCCTTTGTTTTTACTGCCCGTCGTTATCAAGCCGGTACGCGTTTCCTCAGCAGATAACGCTGTGTTCCTTCCATGACCAGCTTACCTGTCTGGTTCTGGACTGTTGACCGCATCGCAAGCACACCCGTGCTGCGATTCGGTGTCAATTCAACAACTTCAAGCGCGCTGTACAACGTATCACCTACAAACACCGGATTCAAGAAGCGGCTGCTCTGTTCGATAAAAGCCTTGAGCGATTCTTCCACCATATGCGGAAACAGCCCCGCGCCGGCAGCCGTTTGAATGACCACCTGAAAGCCGTGTGCCAGCATATGCGGCATGCCATGGGCACGGCAATATTCCACGTCGTAATGCACGGGATGATTATCGCCGCTAGCCAACTGGAACGCCGCGAATAGTGCGTCCGTCATCGTACGCGACGGCAGCACAAAACGCTCACCCAGCTCAAAGTCTTCAAAATAACGCTGCTCACACATGCGGTGCTGGAGCGGATCGAATACAGAGGTAGTTTCAGATTGAGTCATGGTTTCCTTGATCGTAATTATTCAGGTTTAAGACCCAGTTGCTTGACCAGGGCTTTCTCCTGTTCGATTTGCTCCATGGCATAGCTTGTGTAGTCGGCGCTACCAAGATACAGCAGTTCCTGGTCTTGCCGCTTCAGTGCAGCGATATGCGCTGGATCTTCCGCTGCGCGTTTCAAGGCGCTTTCCAATGTTTTTACGACCTCAGGATCCATCCCCTTGGGACCAGCCACCCCGTAAGGCGAAGTCGCGGAAAGCTCATAGCCAAGCTCGTACAACGTAGGCGCGTCTGCCCAACGCTCGGAACGTTTTGCCGTCCACAGATTAAGCCAGCGCAGCTTGCCGGCATCGACCAAAGTCCCTGCTGAGCTGCCCGCCGCACACATTTGCACATGACCACCCAATAAGGCAGGCAAACACTCTCCATCGCTTTTAAATGGAATATGAGTGAGCGATACCTTCTCTTTATCTGTCAGCCGAATCATGGTTACGTGCGGCGTACTGAATTGCCCTGGCGTTCCATAGGCAATGGTATCGGGCTTGGCTCGTGCATCGCTGATCATCTCTTGCCAGGTTTTCCAGGGAGCATCGGCACGCACCGCCACACCAAAGGTGTAGCCGCTGATCCGCCCCAAATACGTGAAATCGGTAGCAGGATCAAAATTGGTTTTCTGGATGTAAGGCTGGCGAAAAACCGGAGCTGGAATCAACGACAAAGTATAGCCGTCCGGCTTTGCATGCTTGAGCGCCTGCGCGCCCAGCGTGCCCGCTACACCCGGCTTGTTCTCCACCACCACCGTTTGGCCCAGTGCTGCCTGCAGCGACTGCGCGAACTGACGCACCACGACATCAGTAGTGCCGCCCGGCACATAGGGAATGATCAGTGTGACTGGCTTGGATGGATAGGTTTGCGCCAGGCTTGCGGCGCTGCTTAAAGCGAACAGGACGCCGGCACA
>DATJCP010000148.1:0-9408 GCA_035514715.1 Candidimonas sp. | reverse complement strand
GCGATATGGGCGGCCTTGCGGTTTTCGTCCTGGAAAGCGTATGTCAGGATATTGGTCAGCGCTTCGTCCAGGCACAAGCCCAGTTTGAAAGCCGTGCGCGGCGCCCATTGCTGCTGCTGCGCAACGTCTTCCAGCCAGGCTAGCGCCTGCGGCAGGGTGTCTGGTCCGGGAGTCAGCGACAGGGCGGCAAGCGTCTGCATCGGCGGTAAGGAGAAAGGGCTAATGATTGAAGTGTAACCGGAGGTAGGCATGGTCGCCCTGAACGCCGCTGCTCAGCCTGTCGGCCAGCCGCTTGAGCAGGGTATGCGACACGCCTGAAAGCGCATTATCCAGGGCCTGGTTGAATGCCTCGTCGTCCATGTCCAGCAAGTGCGCTGGCGATTTGCTGCCGTTGGTATCAAGCACCAGCGGCGGTCCGCGGTGCAGCAGTTCGATGTCCAGGTTGAATTCGTCGAAACTGCCGCGGACTTCGAACACTTGGCGCCCTGCGCCCGATGCCTGGATGGCTTCCGCAGCTTCCAAGGCGGCCTGCGCTGCACGGCGTACTGCATCGCGGCGGGCGCTCCAGGCAGCGCCTTTGCTTTCCACGAAGTCGACGATCTGCTGCGTTATTGGCGGGCTGTCACTTGTCGTGACAAGGGTTTGCGAGGCGCGTTGCGCTATGCCCATGCGAAACAGCAGGTTCAGGATGATGGCGGTGAGCCCGGCAACGATAACGCCGTTCTTGATCAGGAACTGGGTGGAGTCGGGGGCCAGTTGAGCAAGGCCAGGCAGGAACATGACCCCCATGCCAGCAACGAAAGACAATCCGACCATGAAGATGCCGCGTGAATCCAGGGCGCGGGACGCGATAAGTTCGATGCCCGATACGATCAGGTAGGCTGCCGCATAGATTTCAACCGCGCCGATAACGGCTGTGGGTATCAGCGTGAGTGCCAGCGATACCTGGGGTAGAAAAGCAAACAGCAGCAAGACCGCGGCGGTGGCAAGGCCTATCCAGCGTGATGTGGAGCGGCTGATGTGGCTTAGGGCGATATTGGCCGATGACGTGACGCTGGGATAGGCGCCCAGCCAGGCCCCCAGCAGGTTGCCCAGGGCGTTGGCACGTATGCCGCCGCCCACCATGTGCATGTCTGCCCGCTTCCAGCTGCTGTCATTCATCTTTTGCATCAGGACGACACTGCCGAAGGTGTCCAGTTGCGACATCAGGGCCAGTATGCCGACAGCCAGCAACAGGCCGGGGTCGACCCCGAAGACCGGGGCGGGGATATGAGGGAATCCGAATACAGGTGTTCCGGCCAGAGCTTCAAGACCATGCAGCCGGCCCAGTATGGCAGCTAGCACAACGCCAGTGGCGAGACCCGCCAATAAAGCGAAAAGCTTTGCACGCCGGCTGCCCCAGATAGATAGCGATACGATGACCAGCAGGGTGACCCCTCCGATCAGTGCATCGCCAAGGTGCAGGGGGCCGGGATTGTCCAGGCCGGTTGCATGGGTGAGGGCTGGGGCGATGAACGACAGACCGGCGACACAGACGACTACGCCTGCTACCGTGGGCGGCAGCAGAGATCGCAAGCGCGGCACGAGGTAACTGGCGCTGAGCGACATGGCGCCGTTGACCAGGCCCACCGCGACCATGCCACCCATACCATATTGGGCGGCGACCAAGCCCGAGATCATTACCAACAACGGGTCGGGCATATGCACCAGCAAAGCGCCGGATCCCAGGCGGCCGCCCCAAGATTGAAAGAAGGTAGCCAGCGCCATACCGATAATGGTGGCGGTGATCATGCTGCGCGTAGCGTCGCCGTCGAGGCCTGATATTTTGGCGGTTGCCAGGACATAGGCGATCAACGCCAGCGCCGTTGCGGCGTGTTGGAGGGCCAGGCCTACCAAGGGAAGGTTGGGTGGCTTTTCGGAGGCGGCGTAGACCAAGTCTGGAGGCCGCTTGACGGGCGGCAAGGCAGGTAGTCTTATTTTAGGTATTAGAGCCATATATTGTCGCTTTTGCCGTGGCACTTTCTATGGTGTGCCGGATTTGTCGCGTATCATATTATTCAAATACTAATAGATTACGCTTGATAAAAGCACTTTTTTCACTCAAAACGGTAGTCCCATGAGTCTTTCTAGCGAAAAAATCGGAGAAGTACTGGTCGTCTCCACGGCAGGCCAGATCAACAGCGCCAATGCCGCAGAACTTGAGTCCCAGTTGCTGGCATTGGTCGAGCAGGGCGAGCACCAATGGGTGCTAGATATGGGGCGTCTTGACTATATTTCCAGCGCAGGGCTGCGCGTGGTGCTGCTGTTGGCCAAGCGTTTGAAGCAGCATTCCGGCCGCTTGGTTTTATGCAGTTTGCAGCCGCATGTACACGAAGTCTTCGATATCAGCGGTTTTCTGGCCATACTTACCGTGGTCGATACGCGCGCCGAAGCCTTAGCTTTCAAATAGCGCGCGCAAGGGCGTCAAGGTTTGGTATAGGCGCCCGAATGCTTCTTCGCGTTGGTTATCCAGCTGTTGCGCTTGCGCCAGCGTGGTTTCTGTAAAACGCAGGCTTTCGCCAGGCATGCATTGCGCAATGACGGGTAAATCTACCGTGGCTACATGCGCGATTTTTGCATAGCCTCCGGTGGTTTGGCGGTCGGCCATCAAGATTATGGGGTTGCCGTCCTGCGGAACCTGGATGGTGCCAAAGCTGGTGGCTTCCGACAATAGCTGGGTGGTGCTTTTCAGCGATAGCGGGGTGCCTTCAAGGCGGTAACCCATACGCTCGGATTGTGGGCTGATCCGGTAGTTGCCGGTAAAGAAATCGTTTATCGATGCTTCGGTAAACAAGTCGGTGTGCGCGCCGCGCATGACGCGTATGGCAGCCCTGGGTACCAAGCCAAGAATGGCCGGCAAATACACTTTTATTTTCCAGAGCTCTTGCTCAAGATCGTGGAGCCTGGCGATGTCGATCGAACTGCGCATGGTCAGGATATCGTCTTTTTGCAGCGCGCGACCCTGGAAACCGCCGAAGCCGCCGCGCAGATAAGTGCTGCGGCTGGATAGCACTATGGGCAGGTCTATCCCGCCGCTCCAGGCGATATAGGCTCGCATGCCCGTTGTACGTGTGCCAAAAGCCAGGACGTCGCCGGCCCGGATGATCAGGGGGCGGTTATTGGGTATGGGCCGATTGTTGAGCGTAGGGCTAAGCTGGGCGCCGCTGATGGCAATGCAGCCCGGCGCATTAAAGCGCAGGGTGGGCCCCTTCAGGGTGACTTCCAGCGTGGCTTCTTCTTCCGAGTTGCCCACCAGCAGATTTGCCAGCCTATGGGCGCGGCAGTCCATGGCTCCGCCTACCGATACGCCCAGGTGTTGATAGCCAAAGCGCCCCAGGTCCTGGAAGCTGGACAGCAGGCCAGGTTTGATGACAGTGATGCTCATGTGCGCTCTTGCCGGGTGGCGAGGAATTCTTGCTGGCTGATGGGGACGAATCTGACTGTATCGCCAGGGGCAAGCAGCGTTGCCGGGTCTTGGTCGGGGTTGAACAGGGTCAGCGGCGTGGCGCCGATGATGTGCCAGCCGCCGGGAGACAGATTGGGGTAGATCATGGTTTGCAAGTTGGCAATGGCGACTGAGCCGGCGGGGACGTCGGTGCGTGGCGTGCTGCGCCTGCCTATGGCCAGCTTGGGGTCGTGGATACCTATGTAGGGTGCGCCGGGGGCGAAACCCAGCATGAACACATAAGCCGTACCCTGGCTGTGCAGGCGTATGACTTCGGCTTCAGGCAGCTTGCAATGTTGGGCGACATGGGCCAGATCGGGTCCATAGGCGCCGCCATAGCAAACGGGGATGTCTATTTGCCGTTCGACGCCAGGGCTGGCGTCCTGGATTAGGGCCTTCTTCAAGACTTTATCGATTTCGCCCGCCAGGTGCCTGAAGGTGGTGCTGGCGCCGAACAGGCGCGGTTGGTAATGCAGGGCGACGGAATTGAAGGTGGGGATGATGTCGCTAATCCCCTTGATGTTGGCTGCACGCAGCGCGTGGGCTGCGGCAGCGCACTGATGCCCGATTTCCGTGTTGATCTGATCGCCGAAAATCAGCAGCAGGCAGCGGTCGCCTTGCGGCATGATTTTCCAGGGCGAGGAGCAGTCTTGTATCAGGGGCATGCGGGGTGGCAGTCTTTATTTGGCGAACAGGGATTCAATATTCTTGAATGCTTTGAATTCCAGGGCATTGCCTGATGGATCCATGAAGAACATGGTGGCTTGCTCGCCGACTTCGCCTTTGAAGCGTACGTAGGGTTCGATAACGAATTTAGTACCGGCGTCTTGCAGCTTCTTGGCCAGATTTTCCCAGACGCCCATGTCGAGTACGGCACCGAAGTGGCGTACGGGAACGTTATGGTCGTCGACATTGTTGGTTTGAGTGCTGCCGCATTCTTCGGGGGACAGGTGGGTAACGATCTGATGGCCAAAGAAGTTGAAATCCACCCATTCATTCGAGGAACGGCCTTCCGGACAGCCAAGCAGGTCGCCGTAGAAGGCGCGGGCTTCAGCCAGGTCGCGAACGGGGAAGGCTAGGTGGAAAGGGGGAATGTTGTGTTGCAAAGACATGTGTGGTGCTCCGTATTGTGTGGGCAGCCGCGGCACGGAAGTCCGCGGATAGGCCTGTTTTTTCTATTTTAATGGTATTTCAGATCGGTTACCCACCCAGCCAATCAGCGGCTTGTACGGGAGGGAGGGAATACCAGGGAGAACAGGCTGCCCGCACCGAAGCGGCTTTGTATCGTCAGTTCGGCGTTGTGGCGCATGGCGACGTGTTTGGTAATGGCAAGGCCAAGGCCGGTGCCCCCCGTGGCGCGGGAACGGCCACGGTCTACCCGATAGAAGCGTTCGGTCAGGCGCGGGAGGTCTTGCGATGCGATGCCTATGCCGGTGTCTTGCACTGAATAGCAGGCGTGGCCGCCTTCGGTCAGATACCAACTGGTCGTGATGATGCCGTCTTTCGGGGTGTAGCGTATGGCATTGGTCAGCAGATTGGAAACTGCCGAGGCCAGCTCGGTTTCTATCCCGGTGATGCACAAATCGGGGGCAATGTTTTCCACGAATACATGCTGGCCGTTGGACAGGATTTGCCCTTGCAGTAGGGCCTTATGGATGATGTCGGCCATCTGCACAGGCTCGCCACCCGCTGTTGGAGACGATTCCAGGGTGGATAGCGTCAGCAGGTCGGCGACAATCGCCTGCATGCGCTGGGCCTGTTCCAGCATCATGTTCTGGTAGCGCTCTTTTTGCTCGAGGCTAAGCGATTCGGCAGGCATGTCGCGCAGCGTTTCCAGAAAGCCCGACAGCACCGTAAGCGGCGTGCGCAATTCGTGCGAGACGTTGGCGACAAAGTCTTTGCGGGTGGTTTCCAGCTTTTCGACCTGTGTGACGTCGCGCGTGACGATGAGAAACTGGCCTACGCCGTAGGGCGTCAGTTGTACCAGCAGCGACTTTTCCTGATTATCGTGCTGCAGATGCAGCAATATCGGGCCGGGCCAGCGGTGCTGCCTTGCGTAGCGGGCGAATTCGGGCGCCCGCAGTATATTCAGTATGCTGTGGTTGCGGTCGGTTTCCAGGTTCAAGCCGATGTGTTCGCAGGCTGTCTGGTTGCACCATGTCAGTTGCATGGATTCATTCAGGGTAATGGCGCCGTCGGGCAAGGCCTCTGCCGCCAGCATGATGCCGTCGACATGCCGCTGCAGTAAATCGATGTCTTGCCGGTTCTTGCGCAGCTTGCGGTAAATCGGCGCCAAAACCTCGTCCCAAGGGCCCACAGAGGGTGGGGGCGGTGTCTCGATATCCTTGACCCAGCGTGAAATGCGCGACAACTGCAGGCCGCTGACCAGAATCATGCTGGTCAGCCCAAAGGCGAAAAGTCCCCACCCTGTGTTGGCGCCCAGCCACGAGCCGCAAAGCCAGCCCAGTGCTGCCCATAAACCTATGGAAATTAAAGTTTTGATCATGCTTCTAACGTTTTACGGACGGTAGCCCAGGGCTGGCTGACGGCAGATCTATGCAAGCCTGGGCGGTTGGGCGGTAAACCGGTAGCCGGCCCCGCGTACTGTTTCAATATGGTTTTCGTGGCTGCTGGGTTCCAGGGCTTTGCGCAGACGTCGGATATGCACGTCTACGGTGCGTTCTTCGACGAACACGTGGTCGCCCCACACCTGGTCAAGCAGTTGAGCCCGTGAAAACACTCTTTCGGTATGTGTCATGAAAAAGTGTAGCAGGCGAAACTCGGTCGGGCCGACGGTAAGCGAGATATCGTTGCCTGTAACGCGGTGCGTGGCAGGGTCCAGGCGCAACGTGCCTATCTGGATAAGGTCGTCGGTCAGCTGGGGCGCGCGCCGCCGCAATACGGCCTTGATGCGTGCAATCAGCTCTTTGGGCGAGAAGGGTTTGGTGATGTAGTCGTCCGCGCCGGCTTCCAGCCCTTCGATTTTGTCGTGTTCGGCGCCTTTGGCGGTGAGCATGATGACGGGGACCTGGCGGGTGCGTTCGTCGGAGCGAAGTTTCCTGGCCAGCGTGATGCCCGAGGCGCCAGGCAGCATCCAGTCCAGCAGGATCAGGTCGGGAAGTTCGGCGCGTATCAGGGTCTGGGCCTGTTCGGCATCAAAGGCGCGCAGCACCTTGTGGCCAGCAAATGACAGGTTTACCGAGATCAATTCCTGGATGGCGGGCTCATCTTCTACAACAAGTATGGTGGTGCTCATGGTGCCTGATAGTAATTCAAGGTGGGTCGTAGTTCGAAAACATGTATGTCATGGATGATATGGCGTAAATATTTCAGGTTTGTGAAAACGACGAAGGAGTTTCAAGTTTCACCAAAATGCGATAAGCATTTCAAGTTTCACCAAAACGACGAAGGAGTTTCAAGTTTTATCAAAACGCGGAAGGCGGAATGTTCGGGTAGTGTAGGTTGCTGTTGCGATGGTTGTGGCTTTTTTGCCTTCTAAAGCGGCGGCTGTGGCCGGGGCAGTGCCTGGCTTCACGCGTTTGCGGCCCTGTGCTTCGCCAGGGCTTCCCGTTCTATGTCCCGGGGCGCCCGCGAACTTGCAGCGCCGTCATAAAAACGCTGAAGTTTCAGCTTTATCAAATGCAATACAGGGATAATGTTGTACGATTATCCAATCATGCAAAATACACGCTCCCCCTCTTCAGAAACCGGCTCGTCCCAATCTCAGTCCTCCACCCCTGAAGCCAGTACGCATTTTGGCTTCAAAACCGTCGGAGAGCATGAAAAGGCAAGCAAGGTAGCCGAGGTTTTTCACTCGGTCGCTAGCCGTTACGACGTCATGAACGACTTGATGTCGGCCGGCCTGCACCGGGTCTGGAAAGCCTTCACGATAGGTCGCGCGGATATCCGTCCGGGCATGAAAGTGCTCGACATCGCTGGCGGTACGGGCGATTTGGCGCGGGCTTTTGCCAAGCGGGCAGGTCCGTCCGGCGAAGTCTGGCTGACCGATATCAACGACTCGATGCTTCGGGTTGGGCGTGATCGCCTGGCGGATAGCGGCTTGCTGATTCCGACCGCGGTTTGCGACGCTGAAAAGCTGCCGTTTCCATCGGGCCATTTCGACCGGGTAAGCGTAGCCTTCGGTTTGCGCAACATGACCCATAAAGACAGGGCGCTTGCCGAAATGCGCCGGGTGCTTAAACCGGGCGGCAAGCTGCTGGTACTGGAATTCTCCCGTGTGGCCAAGCCGCTTGCGCCAGCTTACGATTGGTATTCCTTTAATGTCTTGCCGTGGCTGGGCAAGAAGGTCGCCGGCGACGAGGAAAGTTACCGTTATCTGGCCGAGTCCATACGCATGCACCCCGATCAGGCCACTCTGGCCGGCATGCTCGAAGAGGCCGGCCTGTCGCGCGTGCGCTATTTCAACCTTAGCGCGGGGCTGGTCGCCTTGCACGAGGGTGTCAATCTGGGCTAAGACCAGGGCTTGACCATGTTGCAGCCTCTCCCTGGGGGAGGGCTGCCGATTCTCTGTTTATTGTTGTAAACAGTTGAACTTTTTTCACCAGCATGGTCTTACATTATGCTAATGTTCAGCTTCTAGTAAGAAGACTGTCTTTTTACTATTACTGAATTCATCAAACGAAATCCATATTTCGGCGTCGCGCCGCTGGCGCGCCGCACTACAGGAGCATTACATGTCTCATCGGTTTTCCAGGCTAATCGCCGTTGCCATGCTGGTGGTTTCGGCAGGTGCAATGCTGTCGGTGTCTTTCGACGCCGAAGCCCGCCGTGCCGGCGGGGGCAAAAGCTTTGGCCGTCAATCATCCAACGTAACGCAGCAACGCCAGGCTGTTACACCGCCAGCTGCGGCCAATAACATGACCCGTGCCGCCGCACCAGCCGCTGCCGGCGCTGCAGCAGGCGCCGCCGCTAAAAGCGGTATGTCGCGCTGGCTGGGTCCCATTGCCGGTATAGCCGCCGGCCTGGGTATCGCTGCTCTGCTTTCCAGCATGGGCTTGTCGGGCGCTTTCCTTGAAGCCATGTCCAGCATGCTGCTGATCGGTTTGCTGATATTCGGCGTCATCTTCATTGTGCGTAAGCTGCGCGGCGGTGCCGCACGTCCGGCAATGCAACAGGCCGGTGCCGGTCCTTTGCATCGCCAGAATGCACAGCCACAAAACAATCAGTCTCAAAACACTTGGCGCGAGGCCAGCCAGCCCGTGTCGGCCGCGCCAGTTGCTGCTGCAGGGGTTGCTGACGCTGCTATCGCACCGGTACCGGCTGCTCCGGTAGACGAAAAGTGGTTTGTTCCCAGCGACTTCGACACAGCTGCTTTCCTGGCCAATGCCAAGGCGCAGTTCATCGAAATTCAGGCAGTATGGGACAGCGGCGATACCGACAAGCTGCGCGACTTCATGACCGACGACCTGATCGCTGAAGTCAAGCCAGAAATCCTGGCCCGCGGCGAAGGTTCTGTCACCCAAGTTGTGTTGCTTAATGCTGAATTGCTTGGCATCGAAGCAGTGTCCGGCGGCCATCTGGCCAGCGTGCGCTATTCGGGCATGCTGCGTGAAGCCAAAGATGCGGAAGCCTTCCGTTTTGAAGAAGTCTGGAACCTGTACAAGGCCGATGGCGCTGGCTGGTTGCTGGCAGGCATTCAGCAAATTCCGGTAGAGTACGCCAGCTAATTCAGTGGCGCTGCCGTAACGCATAAAAAAGGGCACCTCATGGTGCCCTTTTTGTACTGTTAAACTCGAGTCCTTGTCTTATATGCTTATCTGAATCCGGCTTTGCCGCACAAGTCCAAACATGTTTCCTTTGCCTACATTTCTTGCACCGACTGCGCTTTACGCGCGCGCGCTCAATAAGCTGCTGCAACGCGAAGGCTGGGCGCGCGACCGCTTAAGCCGGCACTCGGGTAAAAC
>DATJCP010000147.1:0-2995 GCA_035514715.1 Candidimonas sp. | reverse complement strand
AACGGCCTGGCCCGAAGGCCGATTAGGCTTGGAAGCCAGGCGGGCTGCGGCTGATAGCTTGAACGAAATCAAGTAACTAGGCTTAATATACACGCCCGGCCCGAACTTTGCGTCAGGGAGGCCTCGTCTCAAGGTATAATTCCAAGGTTTACTTATTGACTTTATAACCGGGGTTTACTGTGCTGCCGTCACTCTTTCCTGAAGGGGCCGATGCGTCTCCTACTGCAATCTTAGCTTTGGCAGACGGTACCATCTTCAAGGGTGTCTCTATCGGCGCCGATGGTAATTGCGTCGCCGAAATCGTCTTCAACACCGCCATGACCGGCTATCAGGAAATCCTGACCGATCCCAGCTATAGCGGCCAGATGGTCACTTTGACTTATCCGCATATTGGCAACACAGGCGTCAATGCCGAAGATGTCGAATCCGACCGCGTTCATGCGGCTGGTCTTGTCGTGCGTGATTGTTCTTTGCGCGTCTCCAACTTTCGCGCTACCCAGTCCTTGCCTGACTACCTGAAAAGCCAGGGTGTTGTCGCCATTTCCGGCGTCGATACTCGCAAGCTTACGCGTATATTGCGCGATGGCGGGGCTCAGGGGGCATGCATTCTGGTGGGCGACGATGCCGAGCGTGCCGTTGCGCTTGCCAAGGGCTTTCCTGGCATGTCTGGCCAGGATTTGGCCAAGGTGGTTTCCACCAAGACTACCGAAAGCTGGGTTGAAGGCACTTGGCAGCTTGGCCAAGGCTTCACCAAACCTGAAAGCAGTCCCTACCATGTCGTTGCCTACGACTACGGTATCAAGACAAATATCCTGCGCCTGCTGGCTGATCGCGGTTGCCGCATTACTTTGGTTCCGGCTCAAACGCCAGTCCAAACCGTGCTAGACCTCAATCCTGATGGCATTTTCCTGTCCAATGGCCCTGGCGACCCTGGTCCTTGCGACTACGCCATCGATGCTTTCAAGGCCGCACTCGATAAAAAAATACCGTTATTCGGTATTTGCCTGGGCCAGCAGATCATGGGCCTGGGCTTGGGCGCTAAAACCATCAAAATGAAAACCGGCCACCATGGCGCCAACCATCCGGTCCAGGATCTGGACACCGGCAGGGTTTTCATTACCAGCCAGAATCACGGCTTCACTGTCGATACCGACAGCCTGCCTGCCAATGTCCGGGTTACGCATGTGTCGTTGTTCGATGGCACCTTACAGGGGTTTGAGCTTACCGACAGCCCCGTATTCTGCTTCCAGGGCCATCCAGAAGCCAGTCCCGGCCCACACGACATCGTGGTGCTATTCGATAAATTCATCAGCCTCATGGCCGGACAAAAATAATTCAGAATTATGCCAAAGCGTTTAGACCTAAAAACTATTCTTATCATTGGGGCCGGTCCGATCATTATTGGTCAGGCCTGCGAGTTCGACTATTCCGGTGCACAGGCTTGCAAGGCGCTTAAAGCCGAAGGCTATCGCACCATTCTGGTCAACAGCAACCCCGCCACCATCATGACCGACCCGGAAACGGCCGATGTGACCTACATCGAGCCCATTACCTGGGAAGCGGTCGAAAAAATCATCGAACGCGAAAAGCCGGATGCCTTGCTGCCCACCATGGGCGGCCAAACCGCGCTGAATTGCGCGCTGGACCTGGTGCGTCATGGCGTACTGGAAAAGCATGGCGTCGAACTTATCGGCGCCAACGAACACGCCATTGAAAAAGCGGAAGATCGCCAGAAGTTCAAGCAGGCCATGAATAAAATTGGCCTCGAATCGGCCAAGTCCGGCGTGGCGCATTCCATGGACGAAGCCTGGGAAGTGCAGCGCCGCATTGCCAAGGAAGCCAATGTTTCCGGCTTCCCCGTTGTGATTCGCCCCAGCTTTACCATGGGCGGTTCGGGTGGCGGTATCGCTTACAACAGCGAAGAGTTCGAAACTATTTGCCGGCGCGGTCTCGAAGCCTCGCCAACCAACGAACTGTTGATTGAAGAGTCCTTGCTGGGCTGGAAAGAATACGAGATGGAAGTTGTGCGCGACAGCGCCGACAACTGCATCATTATCTGCTCCATCGAAAACCTTGACCCTATGGGTGTGCACACGGGCGACTCCATTACCGTGGCGCCGGCGCAAACCCTGACCGACAAGGAATACCAGATCATGCGTAATGCATCGATCGCGGTATTGCGTGAAATCGGCGTCGACACCGGTGGTTCCAACGTGCAGTTTGCCGTGAACCCCGATAACGGTCGCATGATTGTTATTGAAATGAATCCACGCGTGTCGCGTTCGTCGGCCCTGGCTTCCAAAGCCACGGGCTTCCCTATTGCCAAGGTTGCCGCACGCCTGGCTGTGGGCTATACGCTGGACGAACTCAAGAACGAAATCACGGGCGGCGCAATGCCGGCCTCTTTCGAGCCGTCTATCGATTACGTGGTTACCAAGGTGCCGCGTTTCGCTTTCGAAAAATTCCCGGCAGCCGACTCGCGCCTGACCACGCAAATGAAGTCCGTGGGTGAAGTCATGGCCATAGGCCGTACTTTCCAGGAATCCTTCCAGAAGGCACTGCGCGGCCTGGAAGTCGGCGTCGATGGCCTGAATCAAAAAACCACCGATCGGGAAAAAATCCAGGTCGAATTGGGCGAGCCAGGTCCTGAACGCATCTGGTACGTCGGTGACGCTTTCGCCCAGGGCTTTACCCTGGAAGAAGTACATAATCTCACGCGTATCGATCCCTGGTTCCTGGCGCAGATCAAAGAAATCGTCGACATCGAACTCGCACTCGAGCAAAAAACACTGGCCGACCTGGACTACGACACCGTCTGGCAGCTCAAGCGTCGCGGCTTCTCCGATCGGCGCCTGGCATTCTTGCTGGACACCTCTGAAACCGAAGTGCGCAAGCTGCGTCATCAGCTTGGCGTGCGGCCCGTCTACAAGCGCGTCGATACTTGCGCAGCCGAGTTTTCCACTCGTACTGCATACATGTATTCCACTTACGAAGA
>DATJCP010000146.1:0-5815 GCA_035514715.1 Candidimonas sp. | reverse complement strand
GGTCACCCGGCCGGCTTGGCAGGCCCCGAGTCCGCCAACAACGCGGCAGCTCAGACTTCGTTCATTCCGCTGCTCACGCTGGGTATCCCGGGTAACGCCGTGACCGCCCTGATGATCGGCGCCATGACGATCCACAACATTCAGCCGGGTCCGCAGGTCATGACCAGCCACCCCGAGCTGTTCTGGGGCCTGATTGTGTCGATGTGGATCGGCAACCTGATGCTGGTGGTCTTGAACCTGCCCTTGGTTGGCCTGTGGATCAAGCTGCTGAAAGTACCTTACCGCATTCTGTTCCCAGCCATCCTGGTGTTTTGTACAATCGGGGTGTATTCCCTTAACTACAACGTCTTCGACATCTGGATGACCGCGGCATTTGGCTTGATTGGCTACATCTGGGCCAAGCTCAAGTGCGAAGGCGCGCCGCTGCTGTTAGGCCTGGTGCTTGGACCCATGATGGAAGAAAACTTCCGCCGTGCCTTGCTGCTGGCCCGTGGCGACTACACCACCTTCGTCACGCGTCCGCTGTCGCTCTCGCTGCTGATCGCCGCTGCCGCGCTGGTTTGCATCGTCGCACTGCCGTCCATCAAGAAAAAACGCGAAGAAACCTTTGTAGAAGAAGGCTGACGCTCCTCGTCATGAGGTTGAAAAGGCGCCCTTGTGGCGCCTTTTTTCATTGGTATCCGGGCGACTGGCTTATGAGTTAATCTTATGCCCGGAGCAAAACCTTATTTCTATACTACGGAGAATAACGATATGTCCTCAATCAGCGTCAAGACCTACGACTCCCTTCCAAGCGCACACGTCGCTTTCCTGGGCTTAGGGGTCATGGGCTATCCCATGGCGGGTCACCTGGCCAAGCAAGGTCACAAGGTCACGGTCTACAACCGGACGTTTGAAAAGGCCGAGGCCTGGGTGAAAGAGTTCGGTGGCAATGCCGCCAAAACCCCCAAGGAAGCCGCCCAAGGCGCCAGTATCGTATTTTGCTGCGTAGGTAACGACGACGATCTGCGCAGCGTGGTGCTGGGTGAAAACGGCGCCCTGGCGGGCATGGCGGCGCAAACTCTATTTGTAGACCACACCACAGCATCCGCCGAAGTTGCACGCGAGCTTTACCAACTGGCCAAACAACAACAAGTCGGTTTCGTCGACGCGCCTGTCTCAGGCGGCCAAGCTGGCGCAACGAACGGCGCTCTCACAGTCATGTGCGGTGGCGATCAGGCGCACTTCGACACCATCAAGCCGTTGGCTCACGCCTACGCCCAGGCAGTCACTTTGCTGGGCGACTCAGGCGCGGGCCAGCTGTGCAAAATGGTCAACCAAATTTGTATCGCCGGCTTGGTGCAAGGGCTGTCTGAAGCCATTGCTTTTGGTCAGGCGGCGCAACTGGACATGAAAAAAGTACTTGGCGTCATCAGCAAAGGTGCGGCTCAAAGCTGGCAAATGGAAAACCGCGGCGCCACCATGATCGACGACAAGTTTGACTTCGGTTTTGCAGTGGACTGGATGCGCAAAGACCTTGGCCTGGTCATTGACGAAGCCAAGCGCAATGGCGCGCGTCTTCCGGTTACCGCCCTGGTTGATCAGTTTTATGCCGACGTGCAGCAAATGGGCGGCAAGCGCTGGGATACCTCCAGCCTGATCAAACGCCTGCAGAACAAATAAGCCCCACCGCCTAGGCGTGGTACCTGGGCAAGGTCAACAGCGCACACAAACCGACCCCTCCGTCCGCGGAAGGGTCGCCGTCCTTAAGCACAATAGTGCCCCGGTTACGTTCCGCGTAAGCCAGCGCAATGGCAAGCCCCAGGCCTGACCCGCTGGCACGCGATCCTTTGCGTGCCGTCCCGCCCCGGTCAAAACGTATGAATACGCTATCGCGCAGCGAAGGGTCCAGACCGACGCCGTTGTCGCAAACGCTGACCCAGGCTTCACTGCCTTGCACTCCAGCCGAAACGGTGATGGAACACCCTTCTCCGGCATGATTGATCGCGTTATGCACCAAGTTGGCAATAGACTCATGTATTTCGGCATCGCTGCCTAGCACCCAGGCATTGGCGTCTTCGGGCGTATCGCTGCCATCGCCGCAATTGACCCACCCCAAATCTTGGTGTTTCTCACGCGCCAACGGTAAGTACAGTAGTGCGACCTCCCGGGACAGCGCGTTCAAATCGACCTTGGCCTGAGGCGCCACATCATTACGGCTGGCGTGAGCAAGGGATAGCAGTTGTTCCGTCAGGCGCGATGTTTGGCCTAGCTGATGAATGATGGCAGCAAGCGTTTCACGCATACGCGCGATATCCGGTTCCCGCTTGGCATATTGCGCCTGCGTACGCATGATGGCCAGCGGCGTACGCAACTGATGTGACGCATCCGCAAGGAACCGAGCTTGTTTGTCGAGCACTTGACGGTACAAATCGATATGGTGATTTACCGCCTTCACCAAAGGCACGACCTCGCGGGGAACAGATGAAACATCCAGCGGCATCAGGTCATCGACGTTACGCAGCCTGATTTCGCGCCTAAGCTCGTTCAAAGGGCGCAAGGCCCAGTGGACACTGAACCAAACCAGCAATATCGCGAGTATCAACATGCGGCCATCGCGAAACAAACCATCGCGCCAGGCCTGCTGCTGGGTATGCAGCCGAAGATCCATGCTTTCGCCCACCAGCACAATCACTTGCCGGTGCATGCCGTTGTAATGAAGATCGCGCCACAACGCCACCATGCGCACCTCGTCGTTGCGATACATGGCGTTATAAAAGACTGGCATACCCTCGTTCTCGGCCAAGGTAGAGGGACGCGGCAAGCCCTGCATGCCCAACAAGGTTTTACCCTCGATGGACTGGCTGCGCGACCCGGCCAGGCTCAGGACCTTGGGCGACACTTCTTCGACACGAAAATACTTGCGGTTGCCGGCCCGCGACTCCAGCATCACCTGCGCATAAAACGGCGGATCAATACGCAAGGTACCGTCGGGGTTGAACTCGACGCTGTTCTCAAGGACCTTGGCAGGCTCCAGCAGCGCACTGTCATAGACTTCCTGGGTGACGACATTAAGGGCCTGGTAATCGCTACGGCTATCAACCAGCAACAAGGTGACTACGCCCGGGATCAGCAACATCAACAACCAGAACCGGATACCGCCACGGGATTTTCGCACTAGCGTTGCCATGCCTCAGGCGTCGTCCAATATGCTTTCCAGCATATAACCCAAACCGCGCACCGTAACGATGTGCACGTCGCTGCCTGCCAGCTTCTTGCGCAAGCGATGCAAGACGACTTCGATCGCATCGGGACTGGAATCGCTATCGTGCTCGAATACGCGGCTGAACAACAGATTTTTTTCCACAGGCATACCGCTGCGCGTAACCAGCACAGCCAGCGCCGCATGCTCGCGCGGCGTCAGATGCAAGATTGCACCATCCAAAGAGAACGCTCGGCTTTCGCTATCGTAAAGCAGCGAGCCGCACGTCATCTGCGGCACCTTGCGTCCGCGGCTACGCCGCACCAGCGCGGCCAGCCTGGCTTCCAGTTCCTCGAGCGCAAAAGGCTTGGTCAGAAAATCATCGGCGCCAAGATTCAAGCCACGCACCCGGTCTTGCAAGGCGCCTTGCGCCGTCAGGATGAGCACAGGCGTGACATCGCCGCGGTTGCGCATTTCGCGCAACAACACCAGCCCATGCTTGTCGGGCAGCCGTAAATCCATGACGACAGCATCGTAGCCGGCGCCTGCCAGCATGTACTCTGCTGTTTGCGCATCGGGCGCATGCTCAGGCAAAAAGCCGCTTTGAGCCAACGCCCGCTCGAGCCATGCCGCCATTTCACGTTCGTCTTCAACCAGAAGTATGCGCATGGCCTTTGTTTTCCAGTGAGGGCAAGCCGCGATGACTTTGCACTCGCTGACGCAGATAACGGGTTTCCTGCCCTCTTTTAAATAAAATCAACGCCAATTCATTGAGCGCTTGCGTGTAGACATCGCGCTTGAACTCAATAACGGCCTCGAGCGGAACCCAATACTGGCTCCAGCGCCAGGCATCGAATTCCGGACTATGGGTAGCGCGCAGACTTACGTCGGTATCGCGCCCAACCATCCTTAACAAAAACCAGATCTGTTTTTGCCCTTTATAGTGACCGCGCGAATCGCGCCGAACAAAATTGCTCGGAACGTCATAGCGCAGCCAATCACGTGTCCGACCTAATATTCGAACGTGTTCGGGCCGCAAACCCACCTCTTCGTGAAGCTCGCGGAACATGGCCTGGACTGGGCTTTCCCCATATTTAATGCCACCCTGCGGGAATTGCCACGCATGTTCCCGAATACGTTTACCCCAAAAAACCTCGTTTTTTTGATTTACGAGGATAATGCCGACATTAGGACGGTAGCCTTCACGGTCTAACATGGGCCACCCCAAAGCGAATTCAATACAATTACCGTTGATTATACGTATCTGTCGAGATCCCCACCATGCATGCAAGCAAGTATCACATCAATACCCTTAAAGAAGCACCTGCGGAAGCCGAAGTAGCAAGCCATCAATTACTGACACGGGCCGGCATGATTCGCAAAGCCGCCGGCGGCATCTATACCTACATGCCTTTGGGCCTGAAGGTATTGCGCAAGATCGAAGGCATTATCCGCGAGGAGATGAACCGCGCCGGAGCCATTGAATTATTAATGCCCGTGGTGCAGCCAGCCGAACTCTGGGTCGAGTCGGGGCGCTGGGAACAGTACGGCGCAGAGCTGCTGCGCATCAAAGACAGGCATCAGCGCGATTTCGTGCTGCAGCCTACGTCGGAAGAAGTCATCACCGACATCGCGCGCAATGAAATCCACAGCTGGCGCCAGCTTCCTTTGAATTTCTACCATATTCAAACCAAGTTCCGCGATGAGCGCCGGCCACGCTTTGGCCTGATGCGCGGCCGCGAATTCACCATGAAAGACGCCTATTCTTTTGACCGCGACGAAGCGTCGGCGCAAGCCAGCTATGACATCATGTTCGATGCCTATATGCGCATCTTCAACCGTCTTGGCCTGGAATTCCGCGCGGTTGCCGCCGATACCGGCTCCATAGGCGGGTCGCGCAGCCACGAGTTCCAAGTCATTGCCGATACCGGTGAAGACCTTATCGTCTACAACCCCGACTCCCAATATGCGGCCAATATCGAACTAGCCGAAGCGCCCTGCCTGCTGGCGCAGCGCGGGCCGGCAACCGAGGCGTTGAATAAAACTGCCACGCCCGACGCGCCAAAATGCGAAATCGTTGCGGAACAACTCAACAAACCGCTCTCGGACACCGTCAAATCCATCGTCCTGGCCACCGAAACCAATGACACTCCGGCACAAACCAAGATATGGTTATTGCTGCTGCGCGGCGATCACGCCCTGAACGAAGTCAAGACAGGCAAGCTGCCTGGCTTTGAAAACGGCTATCGCTTTGCCACCGAAGAGGAAATACTGGAGACTTTCGGCTGCATACCCGGCTACCTGGGCCCCATCGATCCGCTCAAGCCGATTACCGTTATTGCCGACACCACAGTCGCCAACATGAACAATTTCATTTGCGGCGCCAACGCTGAAGGCTTCCACTACACCGGCGCCAATTGGGGCCGCGATCTGCCAGAGCCACAGGTTGCCGACTTGCGCAACGTCGTCGCCGGCGATGCCGATCCCCAAGGCGGTCAACTGGCCATTCAACGCGGCATTGAAGTGGGCCACGTATTTTTCCTGGGGGACAAATACTCCAAAGCCCTGGGAGCCACTTTCCTGGAGAACGACGGCAAGCCCGCCACGCTGCAAATGGGCTGCTACGGCATAGGC